>DASUJJ010000035.1:0-23139 GCA_036279335.1 Dyella sp. | reverse complement strand
CTGCAGCCGCGCTTTCCGACCATGCAGGTGGAATTCACCGAACTGCTGCGCTTTCCCGGCGTGCTCGACCGCGCCGAGGTGGACAACGACGCCCAGCAGGCGGCCCTTTTCGACGTGCTCGACCGCGCGCTGGACGCCCTTGCCGCCACGCGCGAACGCGAAGGCGAAAAGACGGCGCAGATGCTGCGCGAGCGGCTCGATGCGATCGAGCGGGTGGTCGCCGACGTGCGCGGCTGGATGCCGGAGATCCGCACCGCGCTGCGCACGCGGCTGGAAACCCGTCTCGCCGACATCAAGCAGCCCGCCGACCCGGGCCGGCTGGAGCAGGAGCTGGTGCTGCAGATCACCCGCACCGACGTGGACGAGGAACTCGATCGCCTCACCACGCACATCGCCGAAGCCCGCCGCGTGCTCGGCCTGGCCGAGCCGGTGGGCCGGCGGCTGGACTTCCTGATGCAGGAGTTCAACCGCGAGGCGAACACGCTGGGCTCCAAATCGGTGGATTCACGCAGCACCAATGCCGCAGTGGAGCTGAAGGTGCTGATCGAGCAGATGCGCGAACAGGTGCAGAACATCGAATGAGCACGTCGACGGCAGGCACCCTCTTCGTGGTGGCCGCGCCCTCGGGCGCGGGCAAGTCGACCCTGGTCAACGCGCTGCTGGAGCGCGAGCCGTCGATCTCGCTGTCGGTATCGCACACCACGCGCCCGCCGCGGGTGGGCGAGCAGTACGGCCGGCATTACTACTTCGTGGAGCGCGCCGAGTTCGAGCGCGAGATTGCCGAGGGCATTTTCCTGGAGCACGCCGAGGTGCACGGCAACCTCTACGGCACCTCGCGCACCACGGTCGACGGCCTGCTGGCGCAGTCACGCGACGTGCTGCTGGAGATCGACTGGCAGGGCGCGCGGCAGATCCGCGCCAGCAAGCCCGACTGCGTGAGCGTGTTCATCCTGCCGCCGTCGCGGCCGGAGCTGGAGCGGCGCCTGCGCGGGCGCGGATCGGACGCGCCGGAGGTGATCGAGCGGCGCCTGCACAACTCGCGCGAGGAAATCGCCCACGCCCACGAGTTCGACTACATCGTGGTGAATGACCGTTTCGAGGATGCGCTGACCGACCTGCGCTCGATCGTGCACGCGGTGCGCCTGCGCAGCGCGCTGCAGTGGCAGCGCCACGAGGCGCTGATCGCCGCCCTGCTGGCGCCCTGACGTCCCGTCGCAACCCTGCGTTGCGGCTTGCAACCGGCGACCTCGCGCACGCTCTGCGGCGCGCTGCCGCGCCATGGCGCCCTCGCCGGCGTTCCGTTACCTTGTTCTCCTTTGGCCGATCCGTAACCCATGACCGAACCCGTCCGCACGCCCACCGACGCCGAGCCGCTGGTGCGCGTCCGTGGCCTGACCACGGTGCTCAACGGCAAGACCATCTTCGATGCGCTGGACATGGATATTCCGCGCGGCAAGGTCACCGCCATCATGGGCCCCAGCGGCACCGGCAAGACGACGCTGCTCAAGCACATCACCGGCCAGATGCACGGCGACAGCGGCGAGGTGTGGGTGGATGGCCGGAACGTGGCGGGACTGTCGCGCGACAAGCTGTTCAAGCTGCGCGAGCAGATCGGCTACCTGTTCCAGAACTCGGCGCTGCTGACCGATTTCGACGTGTTCGAGAACGTCGCCTTCCCGCTGCGCCAGCACACCGACCTGCCGGAAGAGCTGATTCGCAACCTGGTGCTCCTGAAGCTGCAGTCGGTCGGCCTGCGTGGCGCCGCGGCGCTGATGCCCAGCGAGCTGTCCGGTGGCATGGCGCGGCGCGTGGCGCTGGCGCGGGCGATCGTGTTCGATCCCATGCTGATTCTCTACGACGAGCCGTTCGTGGGGCTCGATCCGATCGCGCTGAACCAGGTGCTCAAGCTGATCCGCACGCTCAACGACACGCTGGGCATCACCAGCGTGCTGGTGGCGCACGAGCTGGATGCGATCAAGCAGGTGGCCGATCATGTCTACCTGATCGCCAACGGCAAGGTGGTGGCGCAGGGTGACCCGCGCACCATCGCCGGGGACGGCTCGCCGTGGACGCGGCAGTTCTTCGGCGGCGATGCGGACGGTCCCGTGCCGTTCCAGTATCCGGCGGGCGATTACGCCCAGTCGCTCGGTTTTCCGCGGAGCCCGGCATGAGCGCACAGCCCCAACGCAACGCGGTGACCGAGGCGCTGGCGCAGATCGGCGCCTGCGGCCTGTTCCTGCTGACCATCCTGGCGGCGGTGCCGCGCAGCTTCCGCTACGGCCGCGAAACCGTGCGCCAGCTGTGGTTCACCGGCGCGATGAGCCTCACCATCATCATGACCTGCGGCCTGTTCGTGGGCATGGTGCTGGGCCTGCAGCTGTACTACGTGCTGTCGATCTTCGGCGGCACCGCGGCCAGCGGCACGGTGGTGGCGATCGCGATCTACCGCGAGCTGGGGCCGGTGGTCACCGCACTGCTGTTCGCCGGCCGCGCCGGCACCTCGATCACCGCCGAGATCGGCCTGATGCGTGCCACCGACCAGATCGCCGCGATGGAAATGATGGCGGTGGACCCGATCGCCTACGTCGCCGCGCCGCGCTTCATCGCCGGCGTCATTGCGATGCCGCTGCTGTGCTGCGTGTTCTGCGCGCTGGGCGTGTTCGGCGGCCACCTGGTCGGGGTGACCTGGCTGGGCATCGACAACGGCACGTTCTGGTCGAACATGACGTCCACCGTCGACGTCTGGAAAGACGTGGTCAACGGCGTGATCTACAAGAGCCTGGTATTCGGCGCGGTGGTCTCGCTGATTGCCGTGTACCAGGGCTACACCACGCCGCCAACCAGCGAGGGCGTGGCCTACGCCACCACCCGCACGGTGGTCGCCTCGTCGATCGCCATCCTGGCGTTGGACTTCGTGCTCACCGCCTTCCTGATGTGACTTATTCCATGACCGCTTCCGTTTCATCCGCCTCGAGGATCGTGCCGTGACCCAGCGAAAATCCTATGCCGTCGGCACCGGCCTGTTCATCGTGCTCGGCTTTGCCGCCCTTGCGTATCTGGCGACCCAGACCACCTCGGTGGCCAATGTGCACCAGGGCGCCAGTTATACGGTGACCACCCGCTTTGCCAACATCGGCCAGCTCAAGGAGCGCGCTCCGGTGAAGATCGCCGGCGTGCGCGTGGGGCAGGTGCAGTCCATCGCGCTGGAGCCCGGCAAGGACGTGGCCGACGTCACCCTCTCGATCGACAAGAAGTACGACCGGATTCCGGTCAACTCCGTGGCCACGGTGTTTACCAGCGGCCTGCTCGGCGACCAGTACGTGGGACTGCAGTTTGGCAATGCCACGAAATACGTCGCTGACGGCGGCACGCTGGCGCTGAGCAGGTCCACCGAGCCGCTGGAGGCGATGCTGGGCAAGTTCTTCGGTGCGGGTGCGGCGGCGGACAACCTGGGCGGTACTTACACGGTCAAGGCCCGCTTCAGCAACGTGGGCACGCTCTCGCCGGGCGCCCCGGTGAAAATGGCCGGCGTGGCGATCGGCAGCGTGCAGTCGGTGCAGGCCGATCCGGTCAAGCTCGACGCGCTGGTCACGCTGGCGATCGACAAGCGCTACGACCAGATCC
Organism: Dyella sp.; assembly: GCA_036279335.1. GTDB lineage: Bacteria > Pseudomonadota > Gammaproteobacteria > Xanthomonadales > Rhodanobacteraceae > Dyella_A. The sequence continues at coordinate 19,515 of DASUJJ010000035.1, read as the reverse complement.
CGGATGACTCCGCCGCCGCGGTGTTCACCAGCGGTTTGATCGGCAGCCAGTATGTTGCAGTGCAACCCGGCGGTTCCCCCGAGGTGCTCAAGGACGGCGACGAGATGATCCTCACCCAGTCCGCGATGCAACTGGAGGACCTGATCGGCAAGTTCCTGGTCAGCGGTTCGCCCGCTGACAAGGCCGGAAACAAGCCCGCCGACGGCGCGAAGTGATCGCGCGACCTTTGCTTCTCTCTCAGGAGTTTTCCATGCTGCGTCCCCTGGCCCTCGCCCTCGCCCTGACTTTCGGCGCCTCGCTGTCTGCACCGGCGTTCGCGCAGGACACCGCTGCGGCGGCCTCCGCCCAGCAGACCCCCGAGCAGGTGGTGCAGACCATCGCGCACGAGCTGGACACCACCATCGCAGGACACCGTGACGAGCTGAAATCCAACCGCGAAAAGCTGATCGCGGTGATCGATGACGTCTTCCTGCCGCATTTCGACATCGACTACGCCTCGATCCTGGTGCTTGGCCAGCACGCGCGGGAGGCCACGCCAGCCGAACGCGAGCGCTTTTCCAAGGCGTTCTACAACTCCATCACCAGCCGCTATGCCGAGGGCCTGCTGAACTACGCCAAGGGCGCCGTGGTGGTGCTGCCGTTCAACGGCGACCTCAACGACAAGCGCACCGTGGTGCGCACCCAGGTGGTGCTGGAAGACGGCAAGAAGGTGTCCGTGGACTACGCTTTCCGCAAGAGCCGCAATGGTGACTGGAAAGCCTACGACGTGATCATCGAAGGCATTTCCTACGTCACCAACTACCGCAACCAGGTGGACGCGGAGATTCGCAAGGTCGGCATCGAGCAGTTGATCACCAACCTGGAGTCGCGCGGTGAAGAGGCGCTCGAGGCGATGGACAAGGGTGGCAAGGCGTCGTGAGCCAGGCCGGGTTCCAGCTGGAGGGACGCGCCGAAGGCACGCTGGCAGTCAGCGGCGTGCTGACCTTCGATACCGCCCATGCCGCGCTGCGCGCACTGCGCGGAAAGCTGGCGTCCGGATCGTTCTCCACGCTGGATCTGGCGAGCGTTGAGCGTATCGACAGCGCGGGTCTGTCGTGCGTGCTGGCGGTGCTGGCCGGCGCTCGCAGCCAGGGGCAGTCGCTGGCCGTTCGCCATCTTCCCGACAGCCTGCGCGCGTTGGCGCATGTCTGTGAGGTGGAAGGCCTGCTCGCTGTGGCGTGAGCTTCCCGCCGGTCGCAGCAACAAAAAAGGGCCCGCGGGCCCTTTTTTGTTGCTGCGTCTCACTTCGCCGGAGCGGGGTCGATCAACCCTTGCCGCCGGGCGCATTGGCCTGGTCCGGATGCTTTTTCTCCCACCGGTGCTGTTCCTCGAGCAGCTGGTCGGGATCGAAGCTGTCATCAAGGCCCTGCATCTGTTCGATCAGGCGCGCCGGCGGGTTGCCGTCGTAGATCTTGTAGAGCCGGCGCTGGCGGTAGGCGTCGCGGACGAAAACGTACGGATCGTAGGCTGACTGCAGGAAACCCTCGGCATCAAAGGCGCGCGAGCGCAGGTTCACCAGGTAGACCAGCTGCGGCAGGTACTCCTGCCCGTAGTGGTAGCCATGGGTGCGGATGTAGATGGACAGCGGGTCAAAGAAATAGCCGTCCACGGGAACCTGCCATACATCGCGGGTGGTGCTCGGACCGAGGAACGGCAGCATCAGATAGGCGCCCTCGGGCACGCCCCAGCGCGCCAGCGTGACGCCGAAGTCGCTGTTCTCGATCGGCAGGCCCAGCGAGCTCGCCGGGTCGAACAGGCCGCCGATGCCCAGCGTCAGATTGATCAGGAACCGGCTCGTGCTCTGCAGGGCGTGCACCGGACGAGCCTGCAGCAGGTCATTGGCCACCGTGACCGGCATGCGCAGGTTGGTGAAGAAATCATTCACCGAGCGACGCACCGGCGGATTGGTGACCTTGCGGTAGCCCACCGCCACCGGACGGATGACGGCCTTGTCGAGCGCGTCGTTGAACGCGTAAGCCTTGCGGTTGTACTTCTCCAGCGGGTCGTCGCTGCGCGGCTTCGCAATGGCGCAGCCTGCCAGCAGCGCGACTGCGCCGAGCACAGCCACACGGCGAAGCCAGGAGGGGGGGCGTGGGGGGAACATCGGTCTCGAATCCGTTGCAGAGCCGGGGGAAAAACGAAAGTGTACTGTCTGGTTTTATATTATGCACGGGTTTCACCGCGCTTTCGCCGGTGATCAGCGGCGCAACCGGGCATCATACGCGCTGGCCAATTGCCAGCAAAGCCCGCGCTGGATACACTGATCGACCTTCCAAGTTGCTTGACCGCCTGAGGATTTCGCATGGCACGTATTACCGTGGAAGACTGCCTTGAGGTGGTCGACAACCGTTTCGAACTGGTGCTGATGGCGACCAAGCGCGCACGCCAGCTCTCCAAGGGCGCCGATCCGGCGGTCAATCCCGACCACGACAAGCCGACCGTGCTCGCCCTGCGCGAAATCGCCGAGCGCCGCATCGACCAGGCCACCATCGACGAGATCGACAAGGCCGAGCGTGAGCGTGCGGAGCGCGAGGCGCTGGAATGGGCCGCAGCGGAAGTGGACGACGATCTCTCCAAGGGCGGGGACGACTGAGCATGAGCGGCCTTTGCCCGATGCGTGATCGTGCTGTGCGGGCTGACCGCCGCAGTCGCGACGCTGCGCGGGCCGTGGCCGCAACGATTCCCGTGCACGGGGTGCCTGTCTGAGCGGGCAGCGCATTCCCGCGCCCATCGCCGCGGCAGATCCCTCGGACGCCGCGGTGCTGCCGGACTACGTGCTGGCACTCAAGAATCGACTGACCTATCTCGCTGACGAACAGGTCGAGCGCGTGGTCCTCGCCTATCGGGCCGGCGCATTGGCGCATGCGGGCCAGGCGCGCAAGAGCGGCGAGCCGTACATCACCCATCCGATTGCCGTGGCCGGGATCCTGGCCGAGCTCGGCCTGGACGCCGAGACCATCATCGCGGCGATCTTGCACGACACGCTCGAAGACACCCAGCTCAGTCGCGTCGAGCTGGCTGCCCAATTCGGCGAAACCGTGGCCGAGCTGGTCGATGGCGTCACCAAGCTCGACAAGATGCAATTCAGCAACCGCCAGGAAGCGGATGCGGAAAGCTTCCGCAAGATGCTGCTGGCGATGGCGCGCGACATCCGCGTGATCCTGATCAAGCTGGCCGACCGGCTGCACAACATGCGCACGCTGGGGGCCAAGGACGGTTCGTCCCGCCGTCGCATCGCGCGCGAAACGCTGGAGATCTACGCGCCGATCGCCCAGCGCCTGGGCATGAACAAGTTCCGGGCAGAGCTGCAGGATCTGGGCTTCCGCGGCCTGTATCCCGACCGCTACCGCGTGATCAGCGAGCGCATCCGCGCCGCGATCGGCAACCGCCGCGAAGCGATGGGCAAGATCGAGTCGGCGCTGACCCAGCGGCTGGCCTCCGAGCAGGTCGCCGCGTCGGTGGTGGGGCGGATCAAGTCGCCGTGGAGCATCTATTCGAAGATGCGCAACGAGCACAAGACGTTCGCGCAGCTGATGGACGTCTACGGTTTCCGCGTGGTGGTCGACAGTGCCATGCAGTGCTACATGGCGCTGGGCGCGGTGCACACGCTGTACAAGCCGGTGGACCGCCGCTTCAAGGACTTCATTGCCATTCCCAAGGCGAACGGCTACCAGTCGCTGCACACGGTGCTGCTGGGGCCATTTGGTGCGCCGATCGAAGTGCAGATCCGCACCGCCGAGATGGACTCGGTCGCCGAGCGCGGCGTGGCCGCGCACTGGGCCTACAAGACCGATTCGGGTCCGGCCAACAGCGCGCAGGCAAGGGCGCGCGAGTGGCTCTCGTCGCTGGCGGACAGCCAGGCGAACACGGCTTCGTCCAGTGAGTTCATCGAGAACGTCAAGATCGACCTGTTCCCGGACGAGGTCTATCTGTTCACCCCGCGCGGCGACATCCTCTCGATGCCGCGCAACGCCACCGCGCTCGATTTCGCCTATGCGGTACATACCGACGTGGGCCATCACGCGGTGGCCGCACGGGTGGACAAGAAGCTGGTGCCGCTGCGCACGCGGCTGGAGTCTGGCCAACTGGTGGAAATCATCACGGCGCCGTCGGCCGTGCCGAACCCGGCGTGGCTGGAATCGGTGGTGACCGGCAAGGCGCGCACCGCGATCCGCCAGTTCCTCAAGCACCTGCAGCACGAGGACGCGGTCGATTTCGGCCATCGCATGCTTGACCGCGCGCTCGACGCACTGGGCAGCAGCCTGGACGGCATCGCGCCGGCCGTGCTGGACCGCTTTCTTGCCGAGGCCAAGCTGCCGCGGCTGGAAGAGCTGCTGGCCGACATCGCCCTGGGCAACCGCATGCCCGACGTGGTCGCTGCACAGCTGGTCGCCGCGCGCGGCAAGCGCTCGCGCGCGCTCATTCCGGCGCTGAGCAGCGAGAAGATCCGCATCACGGGTGCCGAGCGCGGCGTGCTGAGTTTCGCCAACTGCTGCCATCCGCTGCCGGGCGACGACATCGTCGGATACCTGTCTTCCGGCAAGGGCATCGTGGTTCACCGCGAGGAGTGCCCCAACGTCGCCGAGCTGCGCAAGGCGCCGGAGCGCAAGGTCTCCATTGAATGGGATCGCGACGTGCAGGGCGACTACCGCGCCGAGCTGCGCATCGAGGTGCTCAATCGCCCCGGCGTGCTGGCCACCGTGGCCTCGGCCATTGCCGATGCCGATTCCAACATCGAGAACGTGGAGTACGTCGAGCGCGACGCGGCCGCCGCCACGCTGCTGTTCACGATGGAAGTGAAGAGCCGCCGCCACCTGGCGGAGGTCATCCGCCGCGTGCGCCGCACCGGCGTGGTCAGTGGCGCGCACCGCTACCCGTTGTAGGAGCGCACCCTGTGCGCGACGATTTTGCTCTGATGGACGATCAGCGCGAAAAGCATTCGCGCACAGGGTGCGCTCCTACAATAACGGCGCTTTCCCCACACGAGGTGTCCCCATGTCCCGCAGCATCATTGCCACCGATCGCGCGCCCGCCGCCATCGGCCCGTATTCGCAGGCCGTGCGTGCCGGCTCCACAGTGTATTTCTCCGGTCAGATTCCGCTCGATCCGGCGACCGGTGCGCTGGTCGAGGGCGATATACGCACGCAGACCCGGCGCGTGTTCGACAACCTCACCGCAGTCGCCGAAGCAGCCGGCGGCTCGCTGGCGCAGATCGTGCGCGTGGGGATCTATGTGACCGACCTTGGCCACTTCGCCGATGTGAATGCGGTGATGGCCGAGTATTTCCAGGCACCCTATCCCGCGCGTTCCACCATTGAGGTTTCGGCGTTGCCGAAGGCTGCACAGGTCGAAGTCGATGCGGTGATGGTGCTGGACTGAGCCATCCGCGCGGTCGGCGCCCACGTGCGTTGATGACGTGGCTGCTGCAGGCGGCGCGTCGCCTCCGCTAGGCTTGTCCGATGCCTGCCCGCCATGCCGCCGCCCTGCCTTCCACGGACGCCCCCGGATTGCGCTCGGTGGCGACCCTGCCCGGCGTCGGACCGGCGCTGGACCAGACGCTGGCGCGACTGGGCCTGGAGCGGGTGCAGGATCTCTGGTTCCACCTGCCGCTGCGCTACGAGGATCGCACCCGGCTCACGCCGATCGCCGACCTGCGCCCGGGCGACCGCGCCCAGGTCGAGGGCATGGTGGAGGCCGTGGACCGGGGCTTCCGTTTTCGCCCGCAGCTGAAGGTGACCATCAGCGACGACTCCCGCGAGACGCTGCAGCTGCGCTTTTTCCACTTCCACAAGGCGCAGGCCGATCTGCTCAAGGCAGGTACGCGAGTGCTCTGCTACGGCGAGGTGCGCCTGGGTGCGCAGGGCCTGGAGATGGTGCATCCGCAGTACGAACGGCTGGTGGGCACGGCACCGGCCGCGATGAGCGAGCTGCTGACGCCGGTCTACCCCACCACCGAGGGGTTGGGAGTCAAGCGTCTGGCCAGTGTGATCGCCAAGGCCCTCGCCTTGCTTCCGCCGGAGTCTGCGCTCGAACTGATCCCGCCGCGGCTGTGCGCAGCCCATGGCCTCACCTCGCTGCGCGAGGCGCTGCTGTACGTGCATCGACCACCCGCCGACGCGCACCTGGGACAGCTCACGCGGGGCGTGCATCCGTCCCAGCAGCGGCTGGCCTTTGAGGAACTGCTGACCCAGCACCTGAGCCTTCGGCGCATGCGCGCCGCCGTGCGTATGCGGCGTGCGCCCGCGCTGGGCGGGACAGGTCGGCTGCGCGAGCAGTTGCTGGCATCACTGCCGTTCGCTCTCACCGCCGCGCAGCAGCGCGTGACGGACGAGGTAGTGCGCGACATCGCCCAGACCAAGCCCATGCTGCGGCTGGTGCAGGGCGACGTCGGTTCGGGCAAGACCGTGGTTGCAGCACTGGCCGCGCTGGCGGCCGTCGAGTCCGGCTACCAGGTGGCGCTGATGGCGCCCACCGAACTGCTGGCCGAACAGCATCTGCGCAATTTCCGGCACTGGCTGGAGCCGCTGGGCATCGAGGTCGAATGGCTCGCCGGCAAGGTGCAGGGCAGGGCGCGGCAGCAGGCGCTCAAACGCGTGGCGGAAGGCGCGGCGGTGATGATCGGCACCCACGCGCTGATGCAGGAGGGCGTCGCTTTCGGTCGGCTCGGACTGGTCATCGTCGACGAGCAGCACCGCTTCGGCGTGCACCAGCGCCTCGCCCTGCGCGACAAGGGGCTGGACGGCGATCAGGTGCCGCACCAGCTGGTGCTCACCGCCACGCCGATTCCCCGCACGCTGGCGATGAGCGCCTATGCTGACCTCGACGTCTCCTCCATCGACGAGCTGCCCCCGGGGCGCACGCCGGTGCAGACGGTGGCGGTCTCCAACGCCCGCCGCGGCGAGGTGATCGAACGCATCGCCGGTGCCTGCGCCGAGGGGCGCCAGGTCTACTGGGTGTGCACGCTGATCGAAGAGTCCGAGCAGCTGCGGGCACAGGCTGCCGAAGTGGCGCATGCCGAACTCGCCGCCGCGCTGCCCGATCACGGCGTCGGCCTCATCCATGGCCGCATGAAGCCGAAGGAAAAGCAGGCCGTGATGGATGCCTTCAAGGCCGGGAAGCTGGCGGTGCTGGTCGCCACCACGGTGATCGAGGTGGGTGTGGATGTGCCCAACGCCAGCCTGATGGTTATCGAGAACAGCGAGCGGCTGGGTCTGGCCCAGCTGCACCAGCTGCGCGGCCGGGTCGGCCGCGGCGCGATCGCCTCCAACTGCGTGCTGCTGTACCAGCCGCCGATCGGCCAGCTGGCGCGCGAGCGCCTGCAGGTGATGCGCGAAACCAACGACGGCTTCCGCATCGCGGAGAAGGATCTCGAACTGCGCGGTCCCGGCGAGGTGCTGGGCACACGTCAGACCGGCCAGCTCAGCTTCCGCATCGCCGATCTCACCCGCGACGCGCATCTGCTCGAAGCCGTGCACGAGGTGGGCGAGACCATGCTGCGCGAGCATCCGGGCGCCGCCGAGCAGCTGATCGAGCGCTGGATCGGCGGCGCAGCGCGCTACGCCCACGCCTGAGCCTCCGGCCCTGCGTTGTCCGGCGCATGCCTTGCGCTTAAGCTGGCCGGCTCTGCCAGGACGTGACGGACCATGAGCAAGCCGAAACTGCTGATTGATACCGACCCGGGCGTCGACGACGCGCTCGCCATCCTGATGGCGCATGCGCACGCCGACGTCGCCGGCCTCAGTGTGGCTGCCGGCAACGTGGGGTTGTCCCACACGGTGCGCAACGCGCGGACACTGGTGGACCTGATCGGTGCGACCACCCCGATTTTCGCCGGCTGCGCCACCCCGCTGGTGCGACTGCCGGAGGAAGATGCCGCCTTCGTGCACGGCAGCGACGGCTTCGGCGACGTCGGTTGTCCCGAGCCCGCTGTGTCGGCTACCACCGAGGCCGCCGCGCTGGCGATCCTGCGCCTCACCCGCGAGCAGCCCGGCCAGCTCGCCCTGGTGGCGCTGGCTCCGCTGACCAACCTGGCGCTGGCGCTGCGGCTGGATCCGACGCTTCCGCAGCGCGTCGCTCGCCTGGTGGTGATGGGTGGCGCAGTGACCGGGCTGGGCAACACCGGCAAGGTGCCGGCGGAATTCAACGTCGGCTTCGACCCGGAGGCGGCGCACGTGGTGTTCGAGGCATTTCCGCAGTTCGACCTGGTCGACTGGGAGGCCACGTTGCGTTATGCCTTCGACGAAGATGAGTTCGATCGCTGGCTCGCCGCGGGCGACGCGCGCGCCGAGTTCTTCGGCAAGGTGTTTGGAACCGCGCGTGCATTCAACCGCAGCCGTGGGCGCCGCGGGGTGATCGCCGCCGACGCGCTGGCGATGGCCGTGGCGATCGACCCATCGATAGTGACCCGCAGCGAATCGCGCCATGTCGCCGTGGAACTGGACGGCCGCCTGACCCGCGGCGCCACGGTGGTGGACTGGGCCGGCCGGCTGAAACATCCCGCCAACGCCCGTATCGTCATGGAGCTCGATGCAGAGCGATTTGCTGCCATGGTGCGGCGCGCCCTGGGCGCATCCTAGCGTCCGCTGGTTGACCCACGCGGCTGCGACTTTGTACACTACCGCTCTTTTCACCCACCGCTTTGAGCCTGTCATGAAGCCCGATATCCATCCGAACTACCGTCAGGTGGTGTTCCAGGACCTCTCGTCCGACTTCGCGTTTCTGACGCGTTCGACGATTGCCACCAAGGAAACCGTCAAGTGGGAAGACGGCAACGAGTACCCGCTGATCAAGGTGGATATCTCCAGCCATTCGCACCCGTTCTACACCGGCAAGCAGAAGACGCTTGACGTGGGCGGCCGCGTGGACAAGTTCCGCCGGCGCTACGCGCAGAAGTAAGTCTCGTCGCGAGGCGGGAAGGCGCCCAAGCGCCTTTCCACCGGACCTCAAGCACAGGGCAGGCCGAGGCCTGCCCTGTGCTTTTTTGCGCCTGTGGCCCGCCCCCGTCCGGCGTCAGGGGCCGATGCTGTTGTGCAATAATAGGCGGCTCGCGCGCCACGGCGCCTGCTGAAGCGCAGGTACCCCCGCCGCCGCCGCGTCGATTCCCTCGCCAGCCGGAAGCCGCTACGCGGATACGGCGGCGGTGACATACGTGAAGGAGATGTCCGTGTCCGATACCAAGAACGTCAAGCTGATCGACGAGTCGAACAACCGCAGCAGCGAGCTGCCTCTGGTGAGCGGCACGCTGGGCCCGTCGTGCATTGATCTGGGCACGCTGTACAAGGACACCGGCCACTTCACCTACGATCCCGGTTTCGGCAGCACCGCCAGCACCAAGAGCGCCATCACCTATATCGACGGCGACCAGGGCGTGCTGCTCTATCGCGGCTACCCGATCGAGCAGCTGGCCCAGCATTCGAACTTCCTGGAAGTGTCCTACCTGCTGCTCAACGGCGAGCTGCCGAACCAGCAGCAGTTCGGCAACTTCGAGCACGAGATCACGCATCACACGATGATGCATGAGTCGCTGAAGAACTTCTTCCAGGGCTTCCACCACAACGCGCATCCGATGGCCATGCTGGCCGCCTCGGTGGCGTCGCTGTCGGCGTTCTACCACGACGATCTGGACGTGGATAACCCGGAAGACCGCAAGCTTGCCGCGATTCGCCTGATCGCCAAGATGCCGACCATTGCCGCGGCAGCCTTCCGCTACTCGATCGGCTGGCCGATGCGCTACCCGCGCAACAACCTCGAATACGTCACGCGCTTCCTGCACATGATGTTCGAGGTGCCCAGCGAGCCGCTGACGCTCAACCCGGTGGCTGCCAAGGCGCTGGACCTGCTGTTCATCCTGCACGCCGACCACGAGCAGAACGCGTCCACCTCGACCGTCCGCCTGGTGGGTTCGACCGGGGCCAATCCCTATGCGTCGATCGCCGCAGGCATCACCGCGCTGTGGGGTCCGGCGCACGGCGGCGCCAACGAGGCGGTGCTGAAGATGCTCGAGGAGATCGGCACGCCGGACAACGTCGAGAGCGCGGTGAAGCGGGCGAAGGACAAGAACGACAGCTTCCGCCTGATGGGCTTCGGCCACCGCGTCTACAAGAACTTCGACCCGCGCGCCAAGATCATCCGCGAGATGTGCCACAAGGTGCTGGCCGAGCTGGGCGTCAACGATCCGCTGCTGGACGTGGCGATGAAGCTGGAAGAGGCGGCGCTGAAGGACGATTACTTCGTCGAGCGCAAGCTTTACCCGAACGTCGACTTCTACTCGGGCATCATCTACAAGGCGCTGGGCATTCCGACCGAGATGTTCACCGTGATGTTCGCCATCGCGCGCACCTCCGGCTGGATCGCGCACTGGATCGAGCAGCACGAGACGCCGGGGGCACGTATCGGCCGTCCGCGTCAGGTCTATACCGGCGCTGCGCCGCGCGACTTCGTGCCCGTCGCCAAGCGCTGAGCGAGCACGGCGTCCCGGAACGGCACAAGTTGCCCGGGGATGCCCCGAAAAAACGCCCCGGCAAGCCGGGGCGTTTTTTTTGTTCCCAGTAGCACGATCTCAGCGCAGTGCGGCCAGCTTGCGCTCCAGATCGTCGTTTTCTTGATCCTCGAACAGCAACTCCTCGACGGCCGTCACGCCGGCGCGGCGCATCGGTTTCTCGTCGATACGGTCCAGCGGCGGCTGGCGCAGTGAATCGGTCGGCAGCACGGTGAGATCGAACGGCAGGCCGTCGGCTGAAAACAGCAGTACCGGATATTCGCCGGTCTCGTCGCGGCTCAGGCGCAGGCGGCGGGTCTGTGTTTCGAACGGCACGCCTTGTTCGCCCAGAAAGCGCAGCACGTCATCGGGATCGTCGGCGAACAAGTGTAGACAGACGGCGGAGTGCACGTCCGCCGTGCCGTCCAGTACGGCGCCGACCAGGCGCGGCTGATACGCCTTGAGAAAGCGCATCGCCTCCACCGCGGCCTCGCGGCAGCGACGTACCCGCTGCGGCTGGGTGTCGGCCTGGAAGATCCGCTGATGCTCGCGCAGCGCCTGCTCGATCTCGTCGTTGCGCGGCAGGCTCTGCGCGTCGACGATGCCCAGACGCTCGGCAGCCTTGAGCTTGGCATGGTGAAAGTCGCGGATGCCGTGCTCGCTCATGAGCCGCGCGGCTTCCTGGGCAATGCGCAGGCGGTTGCGCTGCAGGCGGTCATGGGCGTGGATGCGGTGGTGCTCGCCGCGGGCCATGTCTCGCTCCTTGGGTCAGTGGGCCGCCGTCCGGTGACGGACGGCGAGTTGCCCGGCGATCCTAACCGTTACATCAAAAAATGTCGTACGCGTGCTGCTTGTCCTGCTCCTGCTGCTGCTGCGCGGCCTGACTGCGCAGCTTGTCCACGTCTTCCACCTTGAACATTTCCGACATGGTGTTGGTGTCACCCGGCGGAGCCGGCAGTCCGGTGCTGCGGTCGATGGTGAGCGTGGTGATGCCCGGGGGCATGGGCAGCATGTTCTCCGGCAGGCCTTTCAGCGCGCTGCCCATGAAGTCCATCCATATCGGCAGGGCCGCCTGCGCTCCGAATTCGCCCACGCCGTTGGCACGCCCCAGCGAACTGAAGTCGTCGAATCCGACCCAGACGGCGGTGGAAAGATCGCCGTTGAATCCCACGAACCACGCGTCGCGGTGGTCATTGGTCGAGCCGGTCTTGCCCGCCAGATCCGCGCGCCCCAGCGCGCGCGCCGCGGAACCGGTGCCGCGCAGGATCACGTCCTTCATCAGCGAGGTCACCAGATAGTCATTGCGAATATCGATCACTTGAGGGGCGAGCACCGGCGGCGCGTTGGTCTTGTCGTGGGCGTCGTCCGGCAGCACCGCGTCACCCACCACCGCCCGCGTGCTGTCGCTCGCCGCAGGATCGCCGGCACTGGAAGCGGCCGCCGTCTCGCCCTGCGCGTCCGCGGCACTGTCCGCCGGCGGCGGTCCGGGCGGGCGGGTGTCGAGCAGGCGCTCCTGGCACGAGCGGCATGCGCGCGCCGGGTTGGCCACATAGATCGGCTTGCCGTCGCGGTCGTCTATTTCCCGGATGAAGTACGGCTTGACCAGGTAGCCGCCATTGGCGAATACCGCGTAACCGCGGGCCATGCCCATTGGCGAGGTCGACGCGGTCCCCAGCGCCAGCGAGAGGTTTGCCGGCAGCGCGTCGAGCGAAAAACCGAAACGGGTGGCGTATTCCCGCGCGTAACGCACGCCGATCGCGTCCAGCAGGCGCACCGAAACCAGGTTCTTGGACAGCACGAGGGCTTCGCGCAGACGCATCGGACCATCGAACTTGCCGTCGTCGTTGCCCGGCGTCCACAGCCCGCCGGGCTTGGACGGATCCGGGAGCGCCAGCGGTGCGTCATTGACGATCGAGGCAGGCGTGTAGCCCCGGTTGAACGCGGCCGAGTAGATGTACGGCTTGAAACTCGAGCCAGGCTGGCGGGCAGCCATCACGGCGCGGTTGAACTTGCTGAGCGTGAAGCTGAAGCCGCCGACCAGCGCTTCGATCGCCCCGTCCTCGGGATTCACCGAGGTCAGCGCAGCCTGCACCTTGGGGATCTGCGCGAGCTCCCAGGCACCCTTGTCGTTGCGTGTGAGCCGGATGATATCCCCACGTTTGAGAACGGTATCCACCTGCCTGGGGGCGGCGCCAACGCGCGAGTCGCTGATGTAAGGGCGTGCCCAGCTGACCGCGGCAAGGTCAAGCTGCGCGCTGTCATGGCTGGGCAGATAGACCGTCGCCGCAGTGGCGGATACGGCCGTGACCAGGCCTGGCTGCATGCCGGAGATGCTGGTGTAGCTCGCCAGTGCTGCATCGAAGTCGGCAGTGCCCGCGCTGGCCGGCAGATCCACATGGGCCTCCGCGCCGCGCCAGCCGTGGCGGTGGTCATAGGCCACCAGGCCATCTCGCAGCGCCTCCACGGCGGCCGCCTGCCTTGCGCTCTGCACGGTGGTCTTCACCACGTAGCCTTCCGTCAGCGCGTCGTTGCCCAGCCGGTCGAGCACCTGACGGCGCACCATTTCGGCGAGATAGGGTGCTTCCACCTCGATGGGTTGTTCATGGGCAAAGGCGTGGTTGGCTTCGTGCACCGCCTGCTCGTACTGCGCCTTGCTTATGTAGCGGTTCGCCAGCATCTGCCCCAGCACCCAGTTGCGCCGCGCCATCATGCGGGTCGGGCTGTTGATGGGGTTGACCGCCGAAGGCAGCTGGAAGGTCGAGGCCAGCGCGGCGCACTCGGCAATGGTGAGCTGGTCCAGCGTCTTGCCGTAGTAGAACTCGGCCGCAGCGCCCACGCCGTAGGAACGATGGCCAAGGAACATCTTGTTGAGATAGAGCTCGAGGATCTGGTCCTTGGTGAGCTCGTCCTCCATGCGCAGGGCGATGAAGATCTCGGTGATCTTGCGGGTATAGAGCTTTTCCGGGCTCAGGAAGAAATTGCGGGCCACCTGCTGGGTGATGGTGGAGCCGCCCGATCCCTTGTCGCCGCCCGAGATGATCACGTGCCAGCCGGCGCGCACGATGCCATGCCAGTCGAAACCCGGGTGCGTGTAGAAATCCGCGTCTTCCGCCGAGAGCACGGCGTGCTTGAGCCGGTCCGGCACCTTGTCGATGTCCACGGGAATGCGCCGGTTCTCGCCGAAGGTGGCGATCAACTTGCCGTCGGCGCTCTCCACCCGCAGGGGTACCTGCATGCGGTAGTCCTTCAGCTCATCCACATTGGGCAGGCGGGGGGAAATCAGCCAGTAGGCAACACCGATCGCGGCTATGCCGAGCAGCAGTCCCGAGAAAGCCAGGAGCAGTGCCCAGCGGAACAGACGCGTGAAAATTCGCATGATGTGAAGTAGCGAGACCTGAGTCAAAACGTGCAAGAGTATAGATGTAGCACTATCCGTTCGAGGTTTGCGAGCAGTGGCGCGGCAAAAACCGGCCGAAGAGCCGGTTGACCCCAAATGTGTGTCGCATCACGCCACTGTGTCGAGAAAGTGACTGTAGACCGTTGCTATTGCGTTAATTTTTGGATTTAATGCCAGCGCACATCCGCCGGGAACCGGCTGGAGTGCCAGGGGAAGGGGGACAAACCGTGGGTCTTTTTACACCCAAGAAGCCGCCGCTTATTGGAGTCGACATCAGTTCGACTGCCGTCAAGCTGCTGCAGCTCAGTCAGGCCGGTGGTCGCTACCGCGTTGAGCATTACGCGGTCGAGCCGCTTCCCCCCAATGCGGTCGTTGAAAAGAACATCGTCGAGGTCGAGGCGGTGGGCGAGGCGATCCGCCGCGCGCTGGCCCGATCGGGCTCGAAGCTCAAGCACGCCTGCGCGGCGGTGGCGGGATCAGCGGTGATCACCCGCGTGGTGCCGATGTCCAGCGAGCTCTCCGACGACGACCTCGAAGGGCAGATCCAGGTCGAGGCGAACCAGTACATTCCCTATCCGATCGACGAGGTAAGCCTCGATTTCGAAGTGATGGGGCCGGTGCGCGACAACCCGGACATGAACAACATCCTGCTGGCCGCGTCGCGCACCGAGAACGTGGACATGCGGGTAGCCGCACTCGATCTCGGCGGCCTGTCCGCCAAGGTGATCGATGTGGAGGCCTTCGCCCTCGAGAATGCCTTCGCCATGTTGGCGGACCAGCTGAACGTGGGGCGCGATGCGCTGGTGGCGGTGGTCGACATCGGCGCGACCATGACCACCCTGTCGGTGCTGCGCAACCAGCGCACCATCTACTCCCGCGAGCAGGTGTTCGGCGGCAAGCAGCTCACCGACGAAATCATGCGCCGTTACGGTCTGTCCTACGAGGAAGCCGGGCGGGCCAAGCGCAAGGGCGGTCTGCCGGAGTCCTACGAGACCGAGGCGCTGGAACCGTTCAAGGAGTCGCTGACCCAGCAGATCAGCCGCCTGCTGCAGTTCTTCTTTGCCGGCAGCGAGTACAGCAAGGTGGATCAGGTGGTGCTTGCCGGCGGCTGCGCCTCGATCGAGGGGCTGGGGCCGATGCTTGAGGAGCAGCTCGGCATCCCCTGCGTGGTGGCCAACCCGCTGGCACGCATGTCGCTCTCGTCGCGCGTACAGGCGCAGGCGCTGGCCCAGGATGCTCCGGCCCTGATGATTGCGGTCGGCCTCGCGCTCAGGAGCTTCGACTGATGGCACATATCAACCTCCTTCCGTGGCGTGCCGAACGGCGCAAGCAGCGCGAGCGCGAGTTCTTCATGCAACTCGGTGCGGCGGCCGTGGCCGCGCTGTTCTGCGTGATCCTCTGGGCGTGGTGGATGGGCATGCGCATCGACAACCAGAGCGAGCGCAACGCTTATCTGCAGACCGAGATCAAGCAGCTCGACGAGAAGATCGCCAAGATCAAGGATCTGGAAAAAGTGCGCGACAGCCTGCTGGCGCGCAAGCAGATCATCGAGCAGCTGCAGGCCAACCGCTCCCAGATGGTTCATCTGTTCGACGAGCTGGTGAAGACCATCCCGGCCAGCGCGCGGCTGACCGGTCTGAAGCAGAGCGGCGACTCCCTGTCGCTCGACGGCGTGGCCCAGTCCAATGCCAGCGTCGCCGAGTACATGCGCAATATCGAAGCGTCGCCGTGGATGGGGCGTGCCGACCTGCGCAAGACGGAGAATCTGCACAAGGATCAGCGCATGCCCTATACGTTCGGGCTGAACGTCTCGCTGAGCCGTCCCAAGGATGACGCCCAGTCGGGCGAGGTGATGAATCCGCCGAATGCAGCCAATGGCGCACCCGCCGCGGCAGCGGGTGGAAAGGCGGCGGTGAAGCCGTCTGCGGGAGGGGTCAAGCCGTGAAATTCTTCGACGATCTGCGCAGCCTCGACCGCAACAACATCGGTGGCTGGCCTCAGTCCATCAAGATCTTCTTCACGGCCTTGCTGTTTGTCGTGATCGGGTTCCTCGGCTGGTACCTGTACATCAGCGATCAGCAGGATTCGCTGCAGACGCTGGCCAGCAAGGAAGAAAAGCTCAAGCAGGAGTTCGCGCAGAAGCAGGCCAAGGCGATCAACCTCGATGCGCTCCAGCAGCAGCTCGACGAGATGCAGGACATGCTGCGCCAGTTGCTGCGCCAGTTGCCGAGCAAGACCGAAATGCCGGAGCTGCTGGCGGACATCTCGCAGACCGCCCTGTCGGCCGGACTCGAGGTGGACCTGTTCCAGCCGGGTGCCGAAACGCCCAAGGATTTCTACGCGGAGAGGCCGATTTCGCTGCGCATGTCCGGTACCTATCACCAGTTCGGCACGTTCATCAGCGGCGTGGCGTCGTTGCCCCGCGTGGTGATCCTGACGCTGCACGACGTATCGCTCACGCCCAAGCAGGGTGCCGAAGGCAGCGGCCAGCTGGTGCTGCAAGGTACCGTCAAGACTTATCGCTACCTTGATGACGACGAGACGTCGGATGGCAAGGCGGCCAAGTCGAAGGGCAACAAGAGGGGGCGGAAATGAGCCAGTTTTTCGCCATGAAAAATAGCCGCCTGCTCCGTGTCGCAGCGCTGTGTGGCGCCTTGATCGCGCTCGCCGGCTGCACCCGCGGGATGTCCGATCTGCGCGACTGGGTCGCCAAGGAAAAAATGAAGAAAGGCGCGCCGATCGACCCGCTGCCGGTCATCCGCACCTTCGAAACGTTCGAGTACACCGATCAGGGCGAACGCGATCCGTTCAGCCCGAGCCTGGCCGAGACCCAGCCGGCCGCCACGTCGCCTAACGCAACCGGCCCGCGACCGGATGAAAACCGCGTCAAGCAGCCGCTCGAGATGTTCGCTCTCGACAGCCTGAAGATGGTGGGTACGGTCGGCGCCGGCGACAACATCGAGGTGCTGATCAAGGACCCGACGGGCGTCATCCATCGCGTGCACAAGAACGAGTACATGGGCCAGAACTACGGCCGAATCACCGCGGTCAGCGACGATCATGTCGATCTCGTGGAACTCATCTCCAACGGTAATGGTGGCTGGATGGAACGTCCGGCCAGCATAGCGCTCGGCGAGAAATAGGAAACACAGGGGCTGATGCAATGAGCAACCAAACCACACCTGTTCAGGGCCGAATCATGCGCCACGCAAGCCGTTACCTGCTGATGTCCCTGCTGGCAGCGAGCGCTTTCTGGGCGCAGTCCGCTGCGGCAGCGAGCACCACGCTGAAAGACATCAGCTATGACGTGCTGCCCGGAGGCCGTGTCGAGTTGCACATGAACTTCGCCGACGGTCAGGTGCCCCAGCCGAAAATTTTCACGACGGGCACTCCTCCGCGGATTGCGGTGGATTTTGCCGACACCGACAACATGGCGCCCCGCCACCTGGACATCGGCAAGGGCTCCACCTCCGGTGTCTCCGCGGTGTCGGCAGGTGGGCGCACGCGAGTCGTCGTCGAGCTCATGCGCGAATCGAGCTACACCTCGCGCGTGGACGGCCACAGCCTGGTGCTGACGGTCAACAACGGCAGTGATGCACAGAGCACCACGACGGTTGCCACGATTGATCCCTCCAAGCGGCTGCCGTCCGCCAACAGCGGCCCGGCCCTCTCCAACGTCGATTTCCGCCGCGGCCCCAACGGCGAAGGCCGTGTGCTGATCAACTTCAGCGGCGCGGGCGCGAACGCGAACATGCATACCGAGGGCGACAAGGTCATCGTCGATATCGGGCACGTGAATCTTCCGCCCAGCCAGGTCCAGCGCCTGGACGTGACGGATTTCGCCACCCCGGTGCAGACCATCGTCACGCGCGCCAGCGGCCTGGGCGCGCGCATGGAGATCACCACCGGCGGCAACGTCGAGACTTCGTCGTACCAGTCGGGCGACCAGTACGTGGTGGAGATAGCGCCGAAAAAGAAGAGTGTCGCTACGGACAAGCTGGCCAAGGGGCAGGAGCCCGTCTACAACGGCAGCCGAGTCACGTTCAATTTCCAGGACATTCCGGTGCGCTCCGCGCTGCAGCTGCTGGCAGACATCTCCGGCCTCAACCTTGTTGCTTCCGACTCGGTTGCCGGAAGCGTCACGCTCCGTCTCGTCAACGTCCCCTGGGATCAGGCTCTCGACGTGGTGCTGCGCGCCAAGGGACTCGACAAGCGCCGTAGTGGCAACGTTGTCTGGATCGCTCCACAGGCCGAGCTCGCCAAGTACGAACAGGATCTGGCGGAAGCCCGCATCAAGGCCCAGGACAACGCCGAGCTTGTCACTGACTACGTGCCAATCAGCTACGGCAAGGCGTCCGATATCGCCAAGCTGCTCACCACGGAAAGCAAGCAGAGCTCGGGTGGTGGCGGACAAGGCGCGAATGCCAGTCGAGGATTTCTCTCGCCGCGCGGCAGCGTTTCCTATGACGAACGCACCAATACCCTGCTGCTGCATGACAGCCCGGAAAACATCCGCGAGTTGCGCAAACTCATTGCCGTGCTCGACCAGCCGGTGCAGCAGGTGCTGATCGAGTCGCGCATCGTGGTGGCGACGGATCAGTTCACTCGGGAGCTGGGCGCCAAGTTCGGCGCGCAGGGCACCCAGACCAATCCCAGTGGCCAGGTGATCTCCACCGGCGGCAGCGTCGACGCAGCAACCAACGGTACCGGCGGGCTGAACATCAATTTGCCCGCTGGCACGCCAGCCGGCAGCATCGGCTTGGCCATTCTGGGTGCCAATTACGCCCTTGACCTGGAGCTGTCGGCGGCGCAAACGGAAGGCCGTGGTGAAGTCATCTCCAGCCCCCGCGTGATCACCGCCAACCAGCAGGAAGCCGTGATTCGTCAGGGCCAGCAGATCGGCTACGTGACCTATCAGAACAGTGCCTCCGGCGCGGCAGGCAGCGGTACGGCCACGGTGCAGTTCAAGGATGCCGTGCTCGAACTGAAGGTGACGCCTACCATCACGGCGGACAACCGGGTGTATCTCAAGATCAACGTAAAGAAGGACGCGCTGGCGAAGTTCATCGATGCTCCCGGCAGCGGTCAGGTTCCGCAGATCGATACGCGCGAGCTGAATACGTCGGTGCTGGTGGACAACGGCCAGACTGTCGTGCTGGGTGGCATCTACGAGGTCACCAAGCAGAATTCCATCACCAAGGTCCCCGGTTTGGGTGATATCCCCGGGATTGGCGCGCTGTTCCGCAAGACCTCTCGCCAGAATGACAAGGCCGAGCTGCTTATCTTCGTGACGCCGCGCATCCTCAGCGAAACGCTGAAGTAAGCACGCCTTCATGATCCGGACCCGGAAAGGGCGGCAGATGCCGCCCTTTTTCGTTGGTGCGCTTGTTCTGATCCCATGACGACCGGGCTATACCACCGTGCCGGACTAAACTTCCATGATGAAGCGTGGTCACACCCTTGCTTCGTACTATGGAATCCCGCATGACCGAGACAGCCCCAACGCCCGCACGCGCACCGCTGCAGGAGGTTTTTGCCGAACTTCGCAACGATCTGCAGCGCGCCATCATTGGCCAGCCACACCTGATCGACTGCCTCCTCA
>DASUJJ010000034.1:0-9149 GCA_036279335.1 Dyella sp. | reverse complement strand
TCGGCTTCGCCGTTCGCGCCGCTCCTGCGGCGCAGTGGTTACTTTCTCTTGGCGACCCAAGAGAAAGTGACTCGGGCGCCGAAAGCGCACGAAACGCCTTTGCCTTTCCCCAGCGAGCTCGGGAGCGGCATCAGCGTCCGCATCGACCGGGAGCATCCACACGGGAACGACGACCAGTGAAGCGCGCGGCCACTTTCCCCCCCCGATGCCGCAACCCGTCCCCCCAATCCCGCAGCCGCGCCTCACCGCGCCGCCGGCACCAACATCCCCTCCACCGCCCGGTAGTCGCCATCATTCGGCGCCGCAGTGATATGCAGCAGGTGGGTCAGCAGCGGATAGACGTCCACGTTCGGGAATTCCGGGACCACCAGGTGCTGGCGGAATGCCGGGCCGTGGGCGAGGAACAGCGCGCGCATCGCCGGATCGGCATTGTCGAAGCCGTGCTCGCCGTAGATCGCCTTGCCGTGGTGAAGCATCGTGGTGGCATTGCTGGTGATCAGCCAGCCGGTCCGGGCCAGGCAGAACAGCGGCGGCACGCGCGGGTTGTGGCCGTAGTGCAGGCGGGCGGGAATCTGCGCCTTCTTCCAGCACTGCATGTGCGGATGCGGCTTGAGCAGGGCGGCCTCCACTTCCGCCTCGCGACCCGGCGCCGGGATGATCCCGGAGATCGCGCCGGTGGACACCACGCGCGCATGGCCGGGCGTGATCAGGTCGTCGAGAAAGATGCGCTGGTCCGGCGGGGTCGAGGCCATGCCGTGGTCGGCGACCACGATCAGGTTGATGCGATCGAACAGCCCGCGCTGCTTCAGCCCGGCGACCAGGCGCGCCAGCGCCGTATCCACCTGGCCGATGGCGGCGTTGGTTTCCGGCGCATCGGGGCCGTGGTAGTGGCCGGCGGTGTCGACCGCCTCGAAATACAGCGTGAGCAGCTGCGGTCGCTGCGCCGCGGGAAGGTCCAGCCAGGACAGCAGCTTGTCCACCCGCACGTCATACGGCATGTCGCCGTCGTACGGCAGCCAGTGATCGGGGCGCACGCCGTGGATGGAGGCTTCGGAGCCCGGCCAGAACATCGTGGCCGTGTGCAGCCCCTGCTTTTGCGCGGTGACCCAGATCGGTTCGGCTTCGTCCCACCAGCGGCCGTCAGCCACTGCCTGGCGATTGCCCAGGGTGAAGCTGCCCAGCGTCGGGTCGAACATCGCGTTGTCGACGATGCCGTGCCGGTCGGGGTAGCGGCCGGTGACGAGGGTGTAGTGGTTGGGAAAGGTCAGCGAGGGAAACGACGGCTCCATCGCCTGCGCCCGCACGCCGTCATCGGCCAGCGCGGACAGCGTGGGCGAGAGGCCGCGATCGAGGTAGTCGGCGCGAAAACCGTCGATCGAAATCAACAGCACCGGTGCGGGCGGCGCGGCGACGGCCTGCGACGCCGGCTGTGGCGTGGCGCAGCCGGCAAGCAGTGCCAGCACGGCACAGGGAATCCAGCGGGAGAGCATCTTCATGAAGAGAGATATCGGGTGGGGAAGCAAATCATGATGTGCGAGCACCCGCGCCGCGTCATTAGCCCGATTGGCCTATGGCGCTTCGATGGGCCCATGCGCTGCACCGGTTCCGAGCCGCGCGCTCAGCGCGCCGCCGGCACCAGCATGTCCTTCACCGCGTCGTAGTCGCCGTCGTTCGCGGCCGGCGTGACGCCAAGCAGGTGCGCCATCAGCGGATAGACGTCCACATTCGGGAACGCCGCGTGCCGCGCGCCGTGCCGGAACGCCGGGCCGTGCGCCACGAACAGCGCCTGCATGCGCGGGTCGGCGTTGTCGTAGCCGTGCTCGCCGCGCACGTGCTCGCGCGGATGGGCGGTGACGTAGTCGCGGGTGGAGATCGTCCAGCCGACATCGGCCAGGCACAGCAGCTGCGGCACGCGCGGGTTGTGGCCGTAGACGAAGCGGGCCGGCACGCGCGTCTTGTCCCAGCACTGCATGTGCTGCTGCGGACGCTCCATGCGCGCCTCGATCGCCGCGAAGTCCGCTTCATGGCCGTGCTTTGGATTGAAGCCGGCGAGCACGCCCAGGGTCACGCGGTCCACCTGGTCCAGCGGCAGCAGATCGTCGATCACCACGGTGTGGCCCACCGGCACGCTGGCCATGCCGTGGTCGGCCAGCACGATCAGGTTGACGCGATCGAGCAGGCCGCGCTGGCGCAGGCCGGCCACCAGCCGGGCCAGCGCCTTGTCGGTCTCGCGCAGTGCCTGGTTCACCTCGGGCGAATCGGGGCCGTGGTCGTGGCCGGCGTGGTCCACCGCGTCGAAGTACAGGGTGAGGAAACGGGGGCGTTTGTCGCCCGGCAGGTCCAGCCACGCCAGCACCTGATCCACGCGCTGGTCGGGCGTCACCTTGCCGTCGTAGGGACGCCAGTGATCCGGGTGCATGCCGTGGATGTCGGCCTCGCTGCCCGGCCAGAACATGGTCGCGGTCTGCATGCCTGCACGGTCCACCGTTTCCCACAGCGGCGTGCCCTCGGCCCACCAGCGGCCGTCGCTCACCGCGGCGCGATTCTTCAGCGCGAAGTGGCCCAGCAGCGGATCGTCCATCGAGTTGTGCACGATGCCGTGGTGGTCCGGGCGCAGGCCGGTCACCAGCGTGTAGTGGTTGGGAAAGGTGAGCGAGGGAAACGAGGGCTGCATGGCGTCTGCGCGCACGCCGTCCTTCGCCAGCGCCGCGAGGGTGGGGCTGAAGCCGCGGTCGAGATAGTCGTAGCGATAGCCGTCAATGGAGATCAGCAGCAGCGGGGTGGTTGAGCCCGGTGCAGCCGCGCGCTGAACCGGTGCCTGGGCGCAGCCTGCGACGATCAGCAGCAGCGCGCAGGCGAGTAAACGAAACAGGATTTTCATGCGTTGAAACCTACGATCACAAACATGGCAACGCGCCATGATCGCGCATAGGTGTGACGATGACATCTCACAAGACTCTGGCTTGCTCGCTCGCCGCGTCCATGCTTGCGGTGGCGTTCGCCGCGCCCGCGTTGGCGCAGCAGAATGCAGCGGGCCGACCCGTCGCGCGCCCGGTAGTGATCCAGCCTACCGCCGCGCAACAGCGTTTCCGCCAGTCGGTGCAGCAGAGCCAGGTGCGTGACCAGCTGCAGAAAAATCGGCTGGAGCATCAGCTGCGTCAGCAATCGATCGAGCGCACCCGTCGCCCCGCATCGAGCAGCACTACGGCAAACGATACGCAGGTGGACAAGGCGCAGCAGGCGCAGGATCAGCTCTACCAGGCGCAGCAGCGCGATCGCGTGCAGCGCTACCGCGATGCGCTGCTGCCGCAGCCGGTACCGCAGGCCACCAGGGTGGACGACAAGGGCCACTGATCGCGCGCGGGCCAAGCGCCCTCAGCCGAACAGATCGCCCACCGCCGCGCGCCGCTCCAGCGCCAGCAAAAACTGCTTGATCGGCAAGCCCCCGCTGAACCCGGTGAGGCTGCCGTTGGCGCCGATCACCCGATGGCACGGCAGCACGATCGGCAGCGGATTGCGCCCGTTCGCGGCGCCCACCGCGCGCACCGCCTGCGGCTCGCCAATGCGCCGCGCCACCTCGCCGTAGCTCTGCGTGCTGCCGTAGGGGATGCCCGCCAGCGCTTGCCACACGCTGAGCTGGAACGGCGTGCCCACGGGATGCAGGGGCAGCTCGAACACCTGCCGCGTGCCGGCGAAATATTCCTCCAGCTGCTCGCGGGCGAACGCCACCGCCTGCGGCGAGCGCACCCAGTGCGGCGCGACCTGTTTGGGATGCCGCTCGTTCTCGAACGCGATCTGCCGCAGCCCGTGCTCGTCGGCCACCAGCTGCAGCGGGCCGACCGGCGAGGGCATCTCGTCGAACCAGATCGCGCCGCTCATCGCTTGCTCCCGGCCGCCACGGCCGCCTCGCCCACGCTGCGCCACAAATGCATCACCGCATACGCGCGCCACGGTCGCCACGCCTCGGCGCGTTGTTCCAGCGCACGCGTGGTGAGTTCCTCCGCACCCGGTGCCGCCGCGCGACGCAGGATCAGGTCCGCGGCGGGAAACGCATCGGAGTGGCTCAGCGCGCGCATCGCCATGTAGTGCGCCGTCCACGCGCCAATGCCCGGCAGCGCCACCCAGCGCTCGACGAACGTGTCCAGCGGCTGCTCCGGGCGAAAGTCGATGCGCCCGTCCAGCAGCGCCTGCGCCACCGCGCGGATCGTCGCGGCGCGCGCCTGCGTGATGCCCAGCGCGCCCAGGTCGGCGTCAGCCAGCTGCGCCGGAGTGGGGAAGATCCGCTCCAGCCCCGGCAGCGGCGCCTCCACCAGCGGCGTGCCGAAGCGCTGCACCACGCGCGAGGCCAGCGTGCGCGCCGCGGCCACGCTCACCTGCTGGCCGAGGACGGCGCGCACCGCGATCTCGAAACCATCCCAGCCGCCCGGCAGGCGCTGGCCCGGACGCTTCTTCGCCAGCGGGCCGAGCACTGCGTCGCGCTTGAACACCGCGGCGATTGCCTGCGGCGACGCATCCAGATCGAACATGCGGCGCAGCCGCGTCACCACGCCCAGCAGCTGCGCCGGCGCCACGCCGTGCAGCTCCAGCTTGAGCGCGTGCTCGCCCGGCGGACATGCGCTCAAGCGCAGCCAAGAGGGCGCCGCAGGATCGCCGAACACGCGTGCATAGCCGCGCTCGTCCACCGCCTCCACGCCGGGCAGCGCGCGGCCGCGCAGAAACGCCAGCAGCGCGGTGAAGTCGTACGGCGGCCGATAGCCCAGCCGCAGCATCAGCGGCGCACCGACCGGCGCACGCGGCTGCCGGCGCAGCTCGCGCGGCGCCAGGCGGTTCGCCTGCGCGAACGCCGCATTGAACCGGCGCAGGCTGCCGAAGCCCGCCGCCAGCGCCACCTCGGTCACCGGCATTGCGGTCTCGGTCAGCAATTGCTTGGCAAACAGCAGGCGCCGCGTGGTGTGCACGCTCAGCGGCGGCACGCCCACGTGCTCCACGAACAGCCGCCGCAGCTGCCGCGCACTCAACTCGACCCGCGCGGCCAGCGCGTCCACCGAGCCGTTCTCCAGCGCACCGTGCTCAATCAGCGTCAGCGCCCGCGCCACCACGTGCCCGCCGCGCTGCCAGTCGCCGTTGCCCGGCGCCAGCTCCGGCCGACAGCGCAGGCACGGCCGGAATCCGGCCGCTTCCGCCGCCGCCGCGCTCGCGTAATAGCGCACGTTCTCCGGCTTTGGCGCCGGCGCCGGACACACCGGCCGGCAGTAGATGCGCGTGCTGGTGACGGCGGTGAAGAACAGCCCGTCGAACCGCGCATCGCGACTCAGCCGCGCGCGCTCGCAAGTTCGCGTATCGGGCAACGAGGAGGGCAGGGTGGAGGTCATGCCGCGCAGGCTAGCACCGCGCTTCGGCACGAACTCGCCGTTTTCGGACAGGGATGCATGGGCAGGCGGCCGAGGATTCTGGCCGCTTCACACGCTGGCGCAGCCCTTCGACTTCGGCGCGGGGCGCCTACGCTCAGGGCGAACGGTGAGTAAGGTCGTTGCAGGTAGTGATTCGCCGCGGCTGCTGCGACGTGGCACTTCCAGTGTGACGGGCCCGGGCCGTGGCGGCCTCCGCAGTGTTCCCCCGACTCAAGCCCGGGAGCGCTCAGTTCAGACGCAGCGCGCTGTGCTCGTAAAGCATCATCAGGCGCCGTTACCCTCAACCGTTCGCCCTGAGCGTAGGCGCTCCTGCGCCGAAGTCGAAGGGCATCGCACCGCCACGAGGTGTCGCCACCCGGCACATCGCCGGCACCGCCACGTCTACGGTGCCGCAGGACACGCCTTATCCATTCCCTGCGCAAATGCCGACAACGCCGCCGCATCGGCCGGCTTCCCCGCATCCCCGCCGTCAAACTGCACTCGCCAAGCGCCGTCGCGCCCGCGCCGCCACACCGTGCTGAAACGCCCGACGGCCGTCTGCGACTGGCCGGCTTTGTTCTGGGTAGTCAGCCGATACGGGCCGCTGGAGAGCGCCACGCGGCCGTCGGCGCTTACCACCACGTGGGCCGGCTGCCAGTCCAGCTGCACGGTCTTGCCCGCGATGATCGGCGCCCACGCCGTGGCAATCGCCGGTGCACCGCGCACGGGATGCGGGCCGTTCGCATCGAACACCGCGTCGTCAGCGAGGAACGTTCGGAACGCCGCCGCGTCGTGCTCGCGCACGCTGCGCGCGAATGCTTGTTCGCGCTGCCACACCAGGCAGCGCGGGGTGGCGGGGGAGGCGGATGCCGCGGCGGCGGCGAGCAGGGTGGCGAGCACGATCATAGCGGCGGCTCCTTGGCGAAGGGTGGCCGCAGCCTCCCGCCGCGCGCCCCTGCGACGCCAGTGCCGCTTGGGCCAGTGCGGGCGGTTCGGTCATCATGCGCAATGGGGTCGGCACGGTGCCGATCAGGAGCCAACCGCATGATCGACACCTCCAAACCGCCGCTGCCGCGCGGCATGCTCGCGCTGGGCTGGAGCGGCGTGCTGCCGTTCGCGCTGGCGCTGCTCGCCGCGTTCGTGTGGCCGGCGTGGGCCGGCTTTGCGGCGGCGGTGTTTGTCTCCTACGCCGCGGTGATCCTCAGCTTTCTCGGCGGCGCGCGCTGGGGTCGCGGGCTGGCCGGCGGCGTGTCGCCGCTGCGCTTCGTGGAATCGGTGATGCCAAGCCTGATCGGCTTCTCCGCGCTGCTGTTGCTGCACACGCCGCTGGTTGCGCTGGCCCTGCTCGCCGCGGGCTTTGCGATCTGGCTGGTGATCGATCAGCGCGATCCGCTGTGGACCGCCCCCTACCGCCGCATGCGCCTGGGGATAAGCGTGGTGGTGCTGGCGCTGCATGCGGGGTGGTTGCTGGTCTAGTTGCGCCGCGCCACAGGTCGCCTCCCGAGCCCGCCTCGCAAGACCTTGCACCGCGCTGCTCTTGATCCGCTCTGCTATGTTCCGCGGCGGGGCAGGGAGGAGCCGTCATGGGGAAGCACACGCGCATCTGGGCTGCGGGCCTCGCCGTGCTTTTGGCGCTCGCAGCGATCGCTGGCTACATCGCGACAAGGCCAGGCCCGCTCGCCACGCCGCCTGCGGCCGCGCCGGCCGCGGCGGCGCCCGCACCGCCCGCCAAGCTGGCGCCCAAGCCACACGTCTTCACTCCGCGTGAGTTGAATGCCTTCCTTGCCGCCGCCGCCAGCGCGGAAGCGATCACCGATCCGCTCAAGCGCTGCCTGGCCTATCCCGATCCGCCGGCCAGCCACTGGAATGCGGCCGCGGTGTCGGCCTATTGCCACTACCGCACCCAGCCCATCGTCACGGCCGACGAGGTGCGCGATCTGATCGAGCACGGCCGGGCGGCCGAACTCGATCGCCGGCTCGGCGACAGTTTGCAGGCCCAGCTCACGCAGCCCGAAGCGCGCGGCCGGCTCGATCGCACCTTCTTCGCCGACTTCAACGACGGTTCGCTCGATCAGCGCTACTTGCTCGATGCGTGGAAGCGCGCCTCGCCGCACAGCGCCTTTGCCTATGCGGCAAGTGGCTTCGCCTACGTGCAGATGGCCATCGCCGCACGCGGCGGCGACTACGCCAGCAAAACCCCGCAGGACAACATGGAATCGATGGAACGCCTGCTCGCACTGGCGGACACCGACTTGCAGCGGGCGCGCAAGCTGGAGCCGCGCATCACGCCCATCTACACCGCCATGGTGCAGGCAGGCGGTTACGGACTGGGCGAGCGCTATGCCGAGCAGGCGCTGCACGACGGCTTGCAGCAGGACCCCGCCAGCTTCGCGATATACGGGCAGTACATCTGGATCGCCCAGCCCCAGTGGTTGGGTAGTCTCGATGCCTTGCAGCGCGCCGTGGACCAGAGCCTGCAGCACGCTGATCAGAACCCCATGCTGTGGCTCAAACAGTCCGAGGTGACGGGGTACCTCGCCAACATCCATGGCTGGGGCGGCGCCTCGGTGCACGTGGAGGACTTTCCCGCCGTGTTCGATCACGCCGCAGACGCCGGCTCGCTGAGCGTCGCTGGCCGCACGGCCGCAGCGCACGGTCAGCCGGCCATGGCGGCGATCTATCTTTCCGAGGCCGTCCGCTTCAACCCTGACGATGCCCCCGATCGCCGCCGGCTGGCACGACTGGCGGGCCAGCAGTACCAACCCACGCTAGTGATGCTGCACACAGGCAAGCTGCTCGCCGAGCATCCGGATGACCCCGAGCTCCTCACGTTTCGCGGCTGGGCCTCGATGCAACTGGGCCAGATCGCAGACGCGCGTACCGATCTGGTCCTCGCCCTGGAAAAGAACCCCAATGACGGCTTCGCAATGTCGCTGCTCGCCAGCCTGTACGTCTACTCCACCCATGAATGGGACAAGGGCTGGACCCTCTCCAGCCGCCTGATCGAGCAGTATCCGGACGCCCCCGACGGCTGGCGCCTGCGCGCGAGCATCCAGCTGCATCAGCCGCGCGCCGGCCTGGACGACACCTTGCACTACTTCATCTTGCACTTCGGCAACGACCCGGCGCAGAGCAGTGTGGTTCGCGACATGCGCAGCATGCTGCAGGCCGAGGCGCGGGGTGGCGAGGACCCGCTCAAGCCGTTCCGCGGTTAGTGCTTGCGGCACTGCCGCTTTCCGCGATGCCGGCTGCTCGCCACAATCGCTTTTTTGTTCGACCTGCGAGAACGCCATGACCGCACCCACCCGCATCGACACCACCCGCACCATCCGCGCGCCGCGCGGCACCGAGCTGAGCTGCAAGAGCTGGCTCACCGAGGCGCCGTTCCGCATGCTGCAGAACAACCTCGATCCGGAGGTGGCCGAGAACCCGGCCGAGCTGGTGGTGTACGGCGGCATCGGTCGCGCCGCACGCAACTGGGAGTGCTTCGACGCGATCCTGCGTTCGCTGCGCGACCTCAACGACGACGAAACCCTGCTGGTGCAGTCCGGCAAGCCGGTCGGCGTGTTCCCCACCCACAAGGACGCGCCGCGCGTACTCATCGCCAACTCCAACCTGGTGCCGCACTGGGCCACCTGGGAGCACTTCAACGAGCTCGATAGGAAGGGCCTGATGATGTACGGCCAGATGACGGCCGGCAGCTGGATCTACATCGGCTCGCAGGGCATCGTGCAGGGCACCTACGAGACCTTCGTGGAG
>DASUJJ010000033.1:0-12069 GCA_036279335.1 Dyella sp. | reverse complement strand
GAACTCCGGTCGCACGCCGACCAGTGCGTCGGCCGGCCAGTAGGTGCGCTTGAGCAGGCGCGTCACCGCGCGCCCGCCGCTCTCGTACACGCTGCCGGACAGCGTCACGGCGAGCGGCGCCACCGGCTTGACGTCGTCGGGCAGCGGCACGTCCTGGGCGAGCTTGCCCTGCGCGTCGAGTTTCGCGTCGAGCACATCGTTGGCGCTCCTGGGCAGGTCCAGCGTGGGGTCGCCGAAGAAGGTGTCCTTGAGGTTCTCCAGCGGATGCACCTCCGGCGCCACCAGCAGCTTGGCGGTGAAGCGGTTGCCGTCGGCCGGCGCGCCGTAGAGATAGCTCGACGCCACCTTCAGCTGCAGCGGCTCGCCCGGCGCCAAGCGCGGCTGCGGACTGTCCAGCGCCACCTTCAGCCGCTCGGGCAGGAACTCCTCCACGTGGAAGGGGAACGCCTGCACCGAGGCCTTGCTGGCCGGGTCGAGGCGGAATTCCAGCTGCCACAGGCCGGTCGGTGCATCCGCCGGAATCACCTCGCTCAGCTCGAAGTAGTTGAGCTGCTTCGGTTCAAGCCGGGTGTCCTGCAAGGTGCGGCCATCGGGCTGGCGCACGCGCACGAACAGCGACTGCGGCTTCATCGGATGACCGTCGGCGTCGCGCAGCAGCGCCGAGGCGCGCAGCGTCTCGCCGGGGCGATAGAGGTCGCGGCCGGACCACGCGTACACCTCGAACGGCGCCTGCTTGCGCCCGGTGATGTCGAAGTTGGACACGTCCAGCGCCGGCCGGTTGAACGGCAGCACCGAAATGTCCTTGCCGTGGCGCGCCACCAGCACGTCCGAATCGCGCACCTTGTAGGCGAGCAGCGCGTTGCCGGCGTCGTCGGTGGTGGCCTTGAGCGTGGGGTTGCCGGCCTCGTCGCGGATCTCCACGGCGACGCCACCCACCGGCGTGCCGTCGCGCAGCGAGGCCACGTGCAGCAGCACGTTGTCGCGATACACGCGCAGGTGCAGGCCGAGATCGCTGACGAAGAAGGTCGCCGTGTCGTAGCCGCCCTTGAACGTGCCGGCAGCCTTGACCACCGCCATGTAAACGCCCGGCTCGGCCAGCTCGCTGATGTTCTGCACCGGCAGGTAGGTGACCGTGCGCTCGTTCGGCGCGCCCATCAGCGCGTAGTGGTTGGCATAGACCGAGTCGGCCATGTCGGTGAGCGCCCGCTTGCTGCGAGTGCCGTCCGGGCCGCAGGCGTCATAAGTGTAAGGGTCGTGGTCCAGCTCGTAGCTGTCGCGATGGCCGTTGCGCGGATAGGCGCAGAACAGGTCCGACAGCGCGTCCTCGTGCACGCGGAAGAACTCCACGTCGGCGTCGTGGACGTTCACCGACACCAGCGGCAGGCCGCGCGTGCCGCGCGCCGGCAGCACGCTGCCGTGCGACGCGAAGCCCACCGCGCCGGGCAAGTTGCCCGAATAGATGTCGCGCTTGACCGCGTGGCCGAGCGTGCGCCCATCCGCCGCCAGCAGACCGGGCTTGATCGCCACCGCGTAGCGCGTGTCGGCGGCGACGTAGGGAAAGCTCAGCGTGGTGCCGTCGTCGCTGAGGCCCCAGCTGCCGCTCACCGGCTCGCCGGCGGGGCCGGTCACCGCCAGCACGTCGTCGAACGCCTGCGCCGAGGCGAGCCTGGCGTTGAACACCAGCTCCAGCTGGGTGCGGTCGTTGCGCACGGAGGAGCTGCCCGACATCAGCATGAAGCCGGTCTTGTCGCCGGCCTGCGCGGTGGATGACGACCCCGCCGGCGCGCCCTGCAGCGCCGGCTTGTCACCCTCGTGGCTGCCGCCACAGGCGGCAAGCAGGAGGCACAGCGTCGGGACCAGCAGATACTGCGGCCACCGGGCAGACCGGCGCCGCGCAATCGACAAACGTGACATGAAAACCTCTCCCTGGATGTAGCAACAGTATGGCGTCCATTCGTGGCGGCCGAATGGCGCCCGCGGGGCGCGCCGCCGCGGGAATTCTGGCACGACAGCGAGCGGCCGCGGATCAGCGATGACACCGCTGTCGATCCGGCCACGCGCCGCTCGTCGTCAGATAACCCCCCGTGGAGAACCGCACCGATGACTGCCCTGCCCCGCCTGTACGCCCACCCGTTCTCGTCGTACTGCCAGAAGGTGCTGGTAGCGCTTTACGAGAACGGCACCCTGTTCGAGCTGCGCTCCCTGGAAGATCCGCAAAATAAGGCCGAACTGGCCACGCTGTGGCCGATCAAGCGCTTCCCCGTGCTGGCCGACGGTGCGCAAACGATCCTGGAGGCCACCTGCATCATCGAATACCTGGACACCCACCATCCGGGATCGACGCGCCTGATCCCCGACGACGCGGATACCGCGCTCGAGGTGCGCATGCTCGACCGCTTCTTCGACAATTACATCGCCACGCCGCAGCAGAAGGTGGTGCTCGACCGCATCCGGCCAGAAGACCAGCGCGATCCCTTCGGCGTCGCCGAAGCCCGCGCCTTGCTCGACACCGCCTATGCCTGGCTGGACCAGCGCATGGCCGGGCGTACGTGGGCCGTCGGTGAGCGTTTCAGCCTGGCCGACTGCGGTGCCGCGCCATTCCTGTTCTATGCGGACTGGACGCATCCGATCGACACACGTTTCGCCAACGTGCACGCCTATCGGCGGCGCCTGCTGGCGCGGCCGTCATTCGCCCGCGCGGTGGACGAGGCGCGCCCGTTTCGCCACTACTTTCCGCTGGGGGCGAAGGACCGGGATTGAGCGGGACGATCAGTGTCCGGAGCGGCTCGCGGGTGCAGCCTGCGCCGGAGCCGAAGCGGGGGCGGACGGCTGTCGCATGGTCTGATCACGGAACGACGGCGCGCGCCAGACCGGGGCCTCGTGATGCCGGAAGCGCGGGCCGCGCCGGTTCAGCCCATCGGCACGCACCAGCGCCAGGCGGTGGCCATCCTCGTGCTGCCAGATCCATTCGCCGGACGGTACCGGCGAGCTGGCCAGATAGACGAAGCGCGTGTCGTATTCGCCGTCCGGCCGCGGCGTGGCCTGCATGCCGAGCTTCATCACGAACTGGCTGGCCACCGGCTTGCCGTGGTCCGTCGCCGGCCCGGTGATCAACTGGTCCACCGTTTGCCGCAGCAGGCGATCGAAGCGCGGCGTCAGCTCGATCGCCGACGACAGGCGCGTCACCTTGCCGTGCGTGTCGACCTTCACCAGCACCGGCAGCACACCATCGCGGAAACCGTTGAGCGACATCGAATCCGCGCCGGCGGTACCTGCTGCCAGCGCCATGGCGCCGGCAGCAACAAGCGTGGTCATCACTTTCATCGTGGACTCCTGCTGGCTGTTCTCGTGGACGCCCAGCATCAAGGCGCCCGTCCATTGAGCGCCGCGGGTGGCCAAACCGCAACTGCCGGGGCGCCGGCGAGCTTGCACTGACACGCCCGCGCGCCGGGCGAGCGCGGACGACTGCTGACACCGCGCCGGCACGCACACTGCGCTACAGCCTTCGCCTCGCCGGCACGCCCGCATGACCGATACTGTCGCCATCCATCGCCACCCGAGCACCCGGTGAACCGCGACGAGCAACGGCTGAATCACCAACTGGACCGCCTGGAGCGGGTGCTTCCGCACTGGCTGCACCGGACCCTGCTCTGGCTGCGCGCGCCCGGCGTGGCATGGCTGCGCATCCCGCTCGGCCTGATGCTGGTGTTCGCCGGGCTGCTCAGCTTTCTTCCCATCCTGGGAATATGGATGCTGCCGCTGGGCCTGCTGCTGCTCGCGCAGGACCTGCCGTTTCTGCGTCGTCCGGTGCGTCGCGCCCTGATCTGGGCGGAGCGCCGCTGGATCCGCTGGAAGCGGCGGCGCTGAGTGCACCGACCGAATGCGTGTCGCTCCTCAGATCGCGTTCGCTCGCTGCACCACCTCATCGATGTACTTCAGCTCGCCTAGTGATTTCGTATCGCCGGGAACCAGCTTCAGGCATCCGCGATACGCGGCTCGTGCCTCGTCGTAGCGATGCAGCTCGACCAGGTCGTATCCCTTGCCGCGCAGCGCCTTGCAGGAAACGTCGGCGATCGCCTTTTCGTCTGCGGTGAGGCCCACATAGGCCTCGGCCACGTCGTAGTGCCGGAGCGACTCTTGCCATGCTGACTTGCGCTGGTAGGCGTATCCGATCTCGATGTTGTACTGCGCGTCGAACGGGGCCAGCGCCAGTGCCTTGTCCAACTCGACAATGGCGTCGTCGTAACGTGCCATCTCGTTGTACGCGTAACCGCGCCCCCAATACGCCATCGCCCAGGCCGGCCCAATCACCGTGGTGGAAACGTCATGCTTCCCGCTGGCGGCCATCGTCGAATACAGCAGGGCATCGGTCATGCCGCGCGCGCTGTAGATAACCGCCCGGCTATCGCGGTACTTCGTCTCGTAGCGCCGCACGACCTCATCGAACGGCCCGTCGATGGCGGCCTGGATGTGACCCTGCTCGATCATTCGCACGCCGTCGACCACCCGCCGCACGTCGGCCACCTCGATCGCCTGCATCTCGGGCGATGGCTCGATGACCCGCACTTCCCGCCTGTGGCCGGAACCCGGCTGCGTCACGCAACCGGCCAGCCCCAGCGCGACGCCCAGCGCCATCCCTGTCCATGGCATCTTCATCACTTCACTCCCCTGGATACGGCTGCACCGCCGTGGTGCCGGCGCGCGCTCTCCGTATGCCAGCGCGGCGGCGCGACCGCAAGCCCGCCGTCATCGAGCAGCGGCAGCGGCAGCGGGGGCGGGGGCGAGCGTCGGTGCGTCCATGCGCACGGCGATTGCCCCGTGCCGCGGCAACACCTAATGTCGGAGGTTCAGTCATCCCAGGGGAGTCGACCATGCGATCGTTGCGCGTTCTCACGCTGTCCGCCGTCATCACCGCCGCGCTGCTGGCCGGCTGCTCGAAGGAGCAGGCCGCACCACCCGGCGACGCCGCCGCCCCGGCGCCCGCCGCCACCGTAGCCAAGGCCAGTACCGACCAGACGGCGGCGCTCGGCACCGCCGTGGATGGCTTCATCCAGGGCATGTTCCAGCACAACCCGGTGTTCGCCGCCAACGCCGGCAAGCACGAGTACGACGGCAAGCTGCCCGACTACAGCCCCGCAGGCCTCAAGGCCACGGCCGAGTGGCTGCACGGCCAGCACGACGCGTTCGCGGCATTCACCGACGACACGCTCGATGCGACCGGCCGCTTCCAGCGCGACTACGTGCTGGCGGTGATCGACGGTCAATTGTTCTGGCTGGAGCAGTCCGGCTTTCCGTATTCCAACCCGGCCTTCTACACCGGCGACCTGTCACCGAGCATGTACCTGACGCGTCCTTACGCACCGCTGGCCGATCGCATGGCGGCCTTCGTGACCTACGAGGAGGCGCTGCCCAAGGCGCTGGCGCAGGTGAAGGCCAACTTCAAGACGCCGCTGCCGGCGTCGTACATCGACCTGGGCGTGAACTCGTTCGGCGGCTACGCGGCGTTCTTCAAGAACGACGTGCCGGGCATCTTCGCCGAGGTGAAGGACCCGGCCCTGCAGGCGCGCTTCAAGGCCGCCAACGCGGCCGCCATTGCGGCTGCGCAGGACCTGGCCGACTGGCTGAAGGCGCAGAAGCCGCAGGCCACGCAGGACTTCGCGCTGGGCGCGGACAAGTTCGCCGCCATGCTGCACGCCACCGAGCGCGTCGACATGCCGCTGGATCGCCTCAAGGCGATCGGCGAGGCGGATCTGCAACGCAATCTCGACGCGCTGAAAAAGGCCTGCGACCAGTTCGCGCCCGCCAAGTCGCTGGCCGACTGCGTGGCGAAAGAGGCTGCCGACAAGCCCGAGGGCGGCGCGGTAGAAGGCGCTCGCAGGCAGCTCGACACGCTGCGCCAGTTCGTCGTCGACAAGGATCTCGTCACCATTCCGGGCACCGAGCAGGCCAAGGTGGAAGAGGCGCCGCCGTTCAACCGCTGGAACTTCGCCTACATCGAGATCCCCGGTCCGTTCGAGAAGAACCTGCCGTCGGTCTACTACATCGCCCCGCCGGACCCGAGCTGGAGCAAGGCCGACCAGGCCGCCTACGTGCCGGGCAAGGCCACGCTGGAGTTCGTCTCCTCGCACGAAGTGTGGCCTGGCCACTTCCTGCAGTTCCTGCACGCCAACCGCGCGAAGTGGATGTTCGGCCGGCTGTTCGTCGGCTACGCGTTCGCCGAAGGCTGGGCGCACTACGCCGAGGAGATGATGTTCGACGCCGGCCTCGACGGCGCCACGCCGGAGATTCATATCGGCCAGCTCACCAATGCCCTGCTGCGCGACGTGCGCTACCTCTCGGCGATCGGCCTGCACACCGGCGGCATGACCATGGCGCAGTCCGAGCAGATGTTCAAAGACAAGGCCTTCCAGGACCCGGGCAGCGCGCGCCAGCAGGCGGCCCGCGGCACCTACGATCCGGCCTACCTCAACTACACGCTGGGCAAGCTGATGATCATGCAGCTGCGCCAGGACTGGATCGCCAGGCATCCCGGCGACCATGCGCTGAAATCCTTCAACGACCAGTTCCTCAGCTACGGCGGTCCGCCGATTCCGCTGGTGCGCGCGCAGATGCTCGGTGGCCCGGTGGAGGCCAAGTTGTGGACCCAGCCCGCCGCCGCAAGCAGCACCGCCGCGCACTGATCGGCTGACTGCGGGAAACAACACGAGGGGCGCCTCCCACCGAGGCGCCCCTCGCTGTTTTCGGGGAACGCAAGTTTGCCCGCATCGCGGACGCCGTTGCGCTCCACGAAGCCAGGCGCAAAGGCCGCCGCCGCGTGCGCATACGCCTCAGTGGCCGGCACGCGCCGCACACCGAACTCCCCTGCACCGCACTGCTAGCACTCTCACCGTCCGGCTGCCGCGCGCTGTGCGAAACGCCGCGCTAGGCTGCAGCCGTCGACAACCGACAGGGGGTAGACGACATGATCGAGACGTTCCAGCAGGGCACGCCGGTGCAGCTGTGGCAGGCACTGGTGCACGAGGCCGGCCAGCGCGCCGGGCATTCGCTCGACGAGGCGCGCGAGAGCTATCTCGTGTTCGTGCTGCTGCGCTTCCAGCGCGACGCGCAGCTGCTCGCGCACACCCACGGCGTGGACTGGCTCGACGCACTCGAACTGGCGGGCACTGCACGCGGTGACGCGCTGCGCGACGTCGGCGACCGCTGCCTGCTGGTCGCCGGCCTGTTCCCCGACGTGGCCGAGCGCCGGCGCGTGAGCGTGGGCTACTACATCGACGTCGGCCGCGCCGCCTACCGCGGCGTCGCCGAAGCCGGCCGCCGCGCCACCGCCGCGCTCTACGAACAGCTCGCCGCCAGCTACCGCGAACTGGTGCGCACGCTGGCGGCGATGCGCCGGCTCGATGCGCCGGGACTGCTGCGTCAGGCGTGACCGCCCCGACGGCGGGGCCTGGCATCACTGACCACTGCGTCACACCGACAGACGCGCGCTGCAATCGCGGGCGGCTGACGCTGTAGTCGACTCATCGGTCTACCGTTTCGCTCGCCATCGCCCGAGCAGCCGCACCCGCTCGAAGCGCGATTCGGTGCCGGCGCGCAGACGGGCGAGGTTGCTGCGGTGGGTCCAGGGGATGAGCGCGGCGATCGCCAGCGCGAAGGCCAGCCGCGCGGTGTCGGCATGGGTGAGCAGCGCCAGGACGAACAGGCTGACTGCAGCCAGCACGGTGGACAGCCCCACGTAGCCCCTGGCCAGCAGGCACAGCAACCACACGCCGAGGATCACCGGCAGCGCCATGGGCCATGCCACGGCCAGCGCACCGACCAGCGTGGCCGCGCCCTTGCCGCCGCGGAAGCCGTGGAAGATCGGCCAGACGTGGCCGATCACGGCGGCGAGCGCGGCGGCATACGCGCCCCACGCCTGTGCGCCGGCCGGCATCCAGTGTGCGGCTAGCGCGGTCGCCAGCGCGCCCTTGCCGATGTCGATCAGCACGGTGCCCAGCGCGAAGCGCCAGCCCTGCGTGCGCAGCGCGTTGGTGCCGCCGGCGTTGCCGCTGCCCTGGGTGCGGATGTCCACCCCGCGCAGCCGGCCCAGCAGCAGGCTGCCGGACAGCGAGCCGAGCAGGTAGGCCAGTGCGAGCAGCGCAATGATCACGGCCACATCGGACAGCGCCATCGCTCAGTGCCCCATCGGCTGCAGGCTCACCACCAGCGTGCCCGGCCCCGCGTGCGCGCCGATCGCCGGCCCGGTCTCCACCAGCCACGACTCGTGACACGGCACCTGCGCGCGCAAGGCATCCAGCAGCGCCGCGCCCTCGCCCGCCGCATCGCAGTGGCCGACGATCAAGCGCCAGCGCTCGCCGTCCGGCAGCCGTCGCGCCAGGTAGCGGGCGAAGCGCTCGATCACGCGCGTGCGTCCAAACAGGCCGCCGACCACGCCGAGCTTGCCGCTGGGCTTGACCTTGGCGATCGGCACCAGGCCGAGCCCCTCCACCACGGTCTTGCTCCATGCGGGCAGGCGCCCGCCGCGCACCGCCATGCTGAGGTCGCGCGTCAGCGCCCAGGTGAGCGTGCGCGATCGCAGCACATCGAGCTTGGCCACGATGCCGGCCGCATCGAGCCCCTGCCGCGCCAGCTCGGCCGCGGCGATTGCCAGCAGCGCCTGCCCACCGGCCGCGTTGGCGCTGTCGACGATGAAGGTGCGCGCCCCATCGCCCCGCTGCGCGGCCGTCTCGGCGGACTGGATGGTGCCGGACACCGCGCGCGCCACGCCCACGTAGACCACCGCCGGATGATGCGCGAGCAGAAACTCGAACTGCCGGCGGAAGTCGCCCGGCGCCGGCTGGCTGGTGCGCGGCAGGACATCACTCTCGCGCAGCCGCGCGTAGAACTGCGCCGGCGTCATGCCGACCTTGTCCAGATAATCCTGCTCGCCGAAGTTGAGCCGTAGCGGCACCACGTTGAGATGCAGCGCCTCGGCCACGCCGTCAGGCAGATCGGCCGAGCTGTCGGTGACGATCGCCACCGCGCTGGCATCCAGCGCCGTGCGCGCCTGCGCATGCATGTCGTCGGCCTTGGTCGACTCCACCCGGCCGAAGCGCGCCGCCGTTTCGAACAGCGCCTGCGGCGAAGCGACGTGCGCATGCAGCCGCATGCGCGTGCTGGAACCGGCCACCACCACGCACGAAGCGCCCAGCGCCGTGACCGCCTCGCGCAGCGCCGCCGGGTGCAGGCCTTCACCGCTCACCAGGCACTCGCTGCACCAGCGGTGCGCAGGGTCGGCGTCGGCCATCAGCTCGTCGTCGGCGTGGGTGAGCAGCGGATCGAGCTCGGGCACGGCGGCATGGGCCGGCACCACCTCGCCACCGAGCACCGCGGCGATGCCTTCCAGCAGATGCAGAAAGCCCTGCGCGCCCGCATCCACTACGCCGGCCTTGAGCAGTACCGGCAATTGCTGTGGGGTGCGCGCCAGCGCGCGGCGCGTACGCTCCAGCGCCGCGCCGAACCAGGCGCGCACATCGCGCACGTCCTCGCGCGCCTCCAGCGACTCGGCAAAGGCGGCGATCACGCTGAGCATGGTGCCCTCGCGCGGATCGGCCACCGCCTCGCGTGCCGCCCGCGCGCCGGCCTGCACCGCCTGCGCGAGCTGCGCCGGAGCCACCGCGATGCGGTCGCCCAATACGGCCCCGACCCCGGTGAGGAACTGCGCCA
Source organism: Dyella sp. (assembly GCA_036279335.1). Taxonomy (GTDB): domain Bacteria; phylum Pseudomonadota; class Gammaproteobacteria; order Xanthomonadales; family Rhodanobacteraceae; genus Dyella_A. The sequence goes on along the minus strand of DASUJJ010000033.1, from coordinate 2,367 downwards.
GGATCGCGCCGGAATTGCCGCGTCCGCCGTCCACCGCATCCTCGCCCACCCGGCGCAGCAGCTCGCCCACGCCCGCGCCGCGTCGGCTCAACGCGCCGCTCAGCACGCTGCCCATGGTGAACGCAAGGTTGTTGCCGGTGTCGCCGTCGGCCACGGGAAATACGTTGATGCGGTTGAGTCCGTCGCGATGGGCGATCACGCGATGCGCGCCGCCGATCAGGACCCGGCGCAGCCCGGGGCCACGAATGGCGCGCAGGCGCGGAAAGGAAGCGGTGGTCATGACGCGCGGTGCATCCGGAAAGGCAGACGCGCCAGCGTACGACGACGTACCGAGCGGGCGCATGCTGCATCGCACGCGTGCAGGATGGCGCATGGCCGTGCGGTAACATGCCGGCCCCGCCCGCATCACCACCGGCCGATCCACGGCTGCGGAGTTTTTCTTGGCGCACTACCTCGGCCCCCTGCTCACCCACGATACGGGCACGGCTCTGCTCGATGCCGCCGAACGTGGCGATGCCGTCTGGCAGGGTTCGCTGGATCTTGGGCACTCCAACGCCGCGGCCACGCTCGATGCCGACACCTGGCGGTGGCACGGCCAGCACTATCCCTACCCCGGCCAGCTCAAGGACCGCACGATCTACTGGTGGGACGGCGAGGAATTCGCGCCGGTATCGCGCTTTTCCGGCTCGCTGATCAAGCTGGTGCCCACCGAGTGGGGCGCACCGACCTTCGAGATCGACGGCATCAAGATGCTGCCCACCGCGAAGGAGTCGCCGTTCGAGGATGCGCGCCGCAAGGTGGCGCTGATCGCGCCGCGCGGCAAGACCGTACTCGACACCTGCGGCGGCCTGGGCTACTTCGCCGCCTGCTGCCTGGCCGAGGGCGCGGCGCGTATCCAATCGTTCGAGAAGAACGCCGACGTGCTGTGGCTGCGCACGCTCAATCCGTGGTCGCCCGATCCGGATGCGCCGGAACACGGCGGCCGCCTGCAGCTCGCGCATGCCGACGTGTCCGAATCCATCGCCGGGATCGCCGACGCTTCGGTAGACGCGCTGCTGCACGACCCGCCCCGCTTCGGCATCGCCGGCGAGCTGTACTCGCAGGCGTTCTACGACCAGCTCGCCCGCGTGCTGCGCCGGGGCGGCCGGCTGTTCCACTACACCGGCAGCCCGAACAAGCTCACCAGCGGCCGCGACGTGCCGCGCGAGGTGGCCAAGCGGCTGGAAAAAGCCGGCTTCAAGGCCGAGCTGGCGCTGGATGGCGTGCTCGCCACGCGGCGCTGAGCGGCCCGCCCAAATAAATCGTCCCTCAGGATTCGCGGCTCCGAGCCTCGGCCCCGGTACACCACGCATGGGCTGGAGATAACGCAGGCCGGGATAGGTAACTTTCTTGACATGATGTTAGTTATATTTGACATTGCGTTACGCATAGCGAACCTAGTGAGAGGGAATCATGTCGTCACTCGAAAAACGCGCCTGGCTGATGCTGTGGAGCATGTGCCCGGTCTATCTGGTGTATTTCGCCCTGCTGCTGGCAATGCCGGAACGCTTCCCCGGCATGCTTGAGCGGATCAGCCTGCTGGCGGTGGTAGCGAGCCTGCATGCGGTGGGTTACGTGGCGGGCCTGCTGCTGGTCAAACATCGCGAGCGAGGCGACACGCTGCTGCTGGACGAGCGTGACCGCGCCATCGACGGCCGTGCCACCCGCACCGCGTACTTCGTGATGCTCACCGGCACCCTCGTGGTCGGCGTGGTGATGCCGTTCAACAAGAGCGGCTGGGAGATCGTCAACGCGGCGCTGCTGGTGATCGTGCTCAGCGAGGCCGTGCGTAACGCCCTGCTGGTCACCGGCTACCGGGGGATGCGCTTTGCCCACTGAGTCGATGAGCAACGACGTGCGCCTGCTGCGCTTCCTTGCCCAGGACATGACCCAGGCCGATCTCGGCAAGCGCGTGGGGCTCACCCGGCAAACCATCGCGGCAATCGAGCAAGGCCGCTATTCGCCCTCGCTGGATACCGCCTTCCGCATTGCCCACGTGTTCGGCAAGCGGGTGGACGAGGTGTTTCACTGGACGCCGGAAGATGCCCCGCCCCCGTCCAGCAAGGCCTGACGCGTCGCGATCAGCGCCAGCCGGTGTCGCGCGCGGCGCGCTCCTGGCTCGCATCGAACACGTCACCCTTGAGGCGCGCATCGATCGCCTGCTGCACGGCCGGCGGCAGCGCGCTGGCGGCCTGGCGCAGGTCGCCTTCGGCCGGCGCGCCCATCGGCACCACCACCGGCACCTGCCAGCCCTGTTCGCCGTGGCAGGCCAGCCCGGCCCGCGCCGGCGCAGCGTGCCGCACGAAACTGCGGCAGATATGGCCGTCT
>DASUJJ010000032.1:0-4346 GCA_036279335.1 Dyella sp. | reverse complement strand
GCCGCCCAGGCCCGGACCGAGCACGAAGCCCACGCCGAACGCCGCACCGAGCAGGCCGTAGGCGCCGGCGCGCTTTTCCTTCGGCGTGATGTCGGCGATGTAGGCGTTGGCGGTGCTGAAGCTGGCCGCGGTCATGCCCATCACCGTGCGCCCCACGAACAGCAGCCACAGCGTGGGCGCCAGCGCCAGCACGAAGAAATCCACCGCCAGGCCGAAGTTGGAAATGAGGATCACCGGCCGCCGGCCGAAACGGTCCGACAGCGCGCCCTGGATCGGCGAGAACACGAACTGGGTGATCGCGAACACCGTGCTCAGCACGCCCACCCACCACGCGGCGCTGGCCGTGCCGCCGCCGATCAGCTGCTCCACCAGGTGCGGCAGTACCGGAATGATGATGCCGAAGGCCAGCATGTCCAGCAGCACCGTCACGAAGATGAAGGCGAGCGCGGCGCGGCGGGGAGCGTGAGGGGGAGTCAGGTCAGTCATGGGATCGGCAGGCGCGAAGCGCGCACGATAACCGAACCGGTGTTGCAGCCGCAGGTCCGGCTGGCGGCGCCGGCCGCTATTGCGGCGGCTGCGCCAGCTCGCGTGCGTCGAGCACGCCGTCGTGGTTGCGGTCGAGCTTGCGGAACTGGCGGCGCAGGTTGGCCTGATGCTGCACCAGGCTCACCGCCCGGCCGTGCTGGCCGGGCAGCTCGGCGCGTTCCAGCGTGCCGTCGTGGTTGGCGTCCATGGCGAGGAAGCCCGCGCTCAGGCGGTCGACGTACTCCTGCTCGCTGACCCGGCCGTCGCCGTCGTGGTCAAACAGCTGCAGATAGGCCGCCGGCGTGCTCTGCGCCCACGCTGGCGGTGCGGTCAGTGCGACCGCGCCAGCGAGCAGCCAGGGCGTCAGGCGCATGCTCAGCGTGTGCGCTGGATGCCGATGAACTGCAGGAACTCCGCGCGCGTGCGCGGATCCTCGCGGAACGAGCCCAGCATCTGGCTGGTCACCATCGACACACCGCGCTTGTGCACGCCGCGCGTGGTCATGCACTCGTGGCTGGCTTCCACCACTACCGCCACGCCGCGCGGCTGCAGGGTCTCGTTGATGCACTGGGCGATCTGCGCGGTCATTTTCTCCTGCACCTGGAAGCGGCGCGCATACCCTTCCACCACGCGCGCCAGCTTGCTGATGCCGACCACGCGATTGGTCGGCATGTAGCCCACGTGGGCGCGGCCGATGATCGGCGCCATGTGGTGCTCGCAGTGGCTTTCGAACTCGATGTCGCGCAGCACGACCATCTCGTCGTAGCCCTCGACCTCCTTGAACGTGCGCTTGAGATACTCGGCCGGATCTTCGGTGTACCCGGAGAACCAGTCGCCGTAGGCCTTCACCACGCGCTTGGGCGTATCCAGCAGGCCCTCGCGGGCGGGATCTTCGCCGGCCCAGCGCAGCAGGATGCGTACGGCATCTTCAGCCTGCTCGCGGGTGACGTCGTGACGCGGTGCGTGGTCGCTCATGCGTGTTCCTGGGTCAAATCAAGACTGGGGCAAATCAAGACGGGAAGTTTACCGGGGCAGCGCCTTGCAGGCCGCCCCGACACGGGCGGGTGGAACCGCACGGCACCACCACCTTGCCGTATCCGGCGCACCGGATACGGCAAATGCGCGGCAGCGGATGCCCGCCATGCTGCGCCAGGTTGTCGCAGGCGGGCGAGCGCGCTGTCTCATTCCTCATCGACCGCCGCGTCGATCACGCGCAGCGCGGGGCTGGTCCGGTCTCCTGCTCGCACGGCAGGACGATGCCCAGCGCTGGATTCTCGCAGCGGCTTGCTTTACGTGAGGCGTACCGCAATCACGCCTCGCCCGGTTCCTCGTCGTCCAGATCGGGCGCGGTTGGCTCGTCCAGCAGCGGCACGATGGCCTCGCCCGGCATCGACTCCACCTCGCGCAGGCGGCGCTCGATGGCGCGCGTGCGCACGCCGGTGGCGTCGATGTGGCGGCCGGCCTCGTCGAGCTTCTTCTTCACCTTGTCCAGCACGTCGCCGAACTTGCCGAACTCGGTCTTCACCGCGCCGAGGATCTTCCACACCTCGCTGGAGCGCTTGGCGATCGCCAGCGTGCGGAAGCCCATCTGCAGGCTGTTGAGCAGGGCGCTGAGCGTGGTGGGGCCGGCCACGGTGACGCGGTGCTCGCGCTGCAGCTGCTCGAACAGGCCGGGGCGGCGGATCACCTCGGCGTACAGCCCTTCGGTGGGCAGGTAGAGCACGGCGAAATCGGTGGTGTGCGGCGGCGCCACGTACTTGGCGTGGATGCGCTTGGCCTCCTCGCGCACGCGGGTTTCCAGCGCGCGGCCGGCGGCGTTGGCGGCGTCGGCATCGGCGATCTCCTGGGCGTCGAGCAGGCGCTGGTAGTCCTCCACCGGAAACTTGGCGTCGATCGGCAGGTAGACGTGGTCGCCCTCGTCCTGGCCCGGCATGCGGATGGCGAACTCCACCCGCTCGTTGCTGCCCGGCACGGTGATCACGTTGGAGGCGTACTGCTCGGCGGCGAGCATGTCTTCCAGCAAGGCGCCCAGCTGCACCTCGCCGAAGATGCCGCGCTTCTTCACGTTGGTCAGCACGCGCTTGAGATCGCCCACGCCGGTAGCCAGGCTCTGCATCTCGCCCAGGCCGCGCTGCACCGCTTCGAGCCGCTCGGAGACCAAGGCGAACGACTGCCCCAGCCGCGTCTCCAGCGTGCTCTGCAATTTCTCGTCGACGGTGGCGCGCATCTTTTCCAGCTGCTGCGCGTTGTCCTGCTGCAGGGCGGTGAGCTGCGCCTCCAGCGTGGCGCGCACGTCGCCCATGCGCTTTTCGTTGTCGGCGGTAAGCGCGGCCAGGCGCTGCTGCTGCTGTTCGCCGAAGCGGGTCAGCGCCAGCGCAAGTTCCTCGCGGCTGCGGTGCGCGTCGCCGGCCAGGCGCTGGGCCAGCGCCTGCAGGCCGGTGTCGGTGCGCTCGGTGAGCTGGCTCAGCCGCTGGCCGAAGCCGTCGATGCGCTCGGCCTGCTGTTGCGACACGGCGTTCAACTGCTCGCCCACGTGCACGCGGAAGCGGTCGAAGCCCTGCTGCAACTCCTCGCGCCCCGCGCGCTGTTCCTCGCGCAGCGTGCGCTGCAGGCGTTCGCCGTCGTCCTTGAGCGCGTCGAGCTTCGCCTGCAGGCCGGCGTCGCCGCGGCCGCGCAGCAGCTGGGCCACCTGCAGGGCGAGGCTCGCCAGCATGGCGACCACCAGGACAATCAGCAGCAGGGAAGTGAGAGGCATGGCGGCATCCGGAAAGCGAAGCGGCCATTCTACGGCCTGCTGTCTCAGCGCTTCGGACAGGTGCCTGCACGCTGCCCGCGCGGAGCTTCGGGCCAGGCCGCGCCAGTTGCTGCCTGGCGGAAGCTTCGTGCGCCGGCAGGCGGCGCGAGAAGCGCTCGGTTGATCACCGGTCGAGCCACGGCGTCGGATGCCATACGAGCGTCACCCTGCGCACCGCCGCGGCGGTCACCTGCGTGACGAGATCACTCCACCCGGCAGAACACTGCCTTGAGGTAGCGCCCTTCCGGCACGTCGGTGCGGAACGGGTGGTCGGCACCGGCGCCGCGCACATCCAGCACCTGGATCTCACGGCCGGCGTTGAGCGCCACCCGGCGCAGCATCTCCAGGAAATCCGCCTCGCTCACCAGACCCGTGCACGAGCAGGTGAGCAGCAGGCCGCCGGGCGGGATGATGTCCAGCGCCATGCGGTTCATCGCGAAGTACTTCTTCAGCGCGTCCATCACCTTGGAGCGATCGCGGGTGAGCTTGGCCGGGTCGAGGATCACCGCGTCATAGCGCTCGCCGCGCGCCACCGCGGCGCGCACCCAGTCGAAGATGTCGGCCTGTTCGAACGCCACGTCCACGCCGTTGGCGGCGGCATTGGCGCGGGCGATTTCCAGGATGCCGGCGTCCATGTCCACGCCCACCGCCTCGCGTGCGCCGGCCGCCATCGCGTGCACGGCGAAGCCGCCGGCGTTGCAGCACAGGTCGAGCACGCGGCGGCCGCGGGCCAACTGCGCGAAGCGCTGGCGGTTGTCGCGCTGGTCGGCGAAGAAGCCGGTCTTGTGGCCCAGCCCCGGCGCGGCGTGGAAGCGCAGGCCGTGCTCATGCACTTCCACCGGCGCGGGCATCTCGCCGCTGCGGCAGTCGAACGACTCCTGCTTCTGCACGTGGCTCTCGGCGAACCACACCATGCGCGCGCCCGGGAAGTGCGTCTGCAGCGCGGCGTGGATCGCCTCGCGAAACTTCCACATGCCGGCGGCGAAATACTCCACCACCAGGATGTCGGCGTAGCGGTCGACGATGA
>DASUJJ010000031.1:0-2057 GCA_036279335.1 Dyella sp. | reverse complement strand
CACCAGGATCTCCACGCTGGCGTCGCCGCCGAGATAGAGGCGCGTGTAGTTCGGAAGTTGCGCGGTCACCACGCCGCCGAAAAACCAGAACCACGAGATCCCCAGCACCGCGTTGAAGACCATGCGGTCCTTGGCGGTGATCCTCAGCACCCGCGCGCTTTCCGTGAGGGGATTCCAGTTGAACTTCAGGCCTGGCGCGACGGCCGGCAGACGCGGGATCGCATGGCTCGCGCCAAGGCCCGCGCATGCGACCGCGATCACCAGGGCCGCCGCGGCGAACGCACCGAACTCGTGCATCGCCGCACCGCCCACGGTCATCCCGACAAGGATCGCCAGCGACGTGCCCATCTCGACCAGCCCGTTGCCACCGACCAGTTCGCGCGGCTCCAGCACCTCGGGGAGCAGCGAATACTTGATCGGGCCGAACACCGTCGAATGCACGCCCATCAGGAACAGCACCACGAACAGCAGCAACGGGCTGCGTACGTGGAAGCCCCACGCGGCCACGCACATCGCGGCGATCTCGAACAACTTCACGTAACGGATCAACCGCTGCTTCTCGAACTTCTCCGCGATCTGCCCGGCGCTGGCGGAAAACAGGAAGAACGGCAGGATGAACAGCGCCGGCGCGAAATTGGTGTAGATCGCGGCCTGGTGCTCGTCCAGCCCCATCTGGAATGCCACCAGCATCAGCAGTGCATTGCGGAACGCGTTGTCGTTGAACGCGCCCAGCGCCTGGGTCCAGAAGAACGGCGCAAAGCGGCGGCGGGCAAGCAGGGCGAACTGGCTCATGCAGCAGGTTCCATCCGGAGAAGTCCGGCACCTAGCCTAGCCGGAAAGCCTCACCCGCCTGGCGCGGCGGCACTCGCCTCAGCGGCGATGCAGGGCGCGGTGGGCGATATCGCGCCGGCAGAACGCGCCCGGCCAGGCGATGCCGGCCACCGCCGCGTAGGCGCGCTCGCGCGCCTGTGCGATGTCGCGCCCCAGCGCGCAGACGGTGAGCACCCGACCACCCGCGGTCATCACCTGCCCGGCCCCGTCCAGCGTGGTGCCGGCGTGGAACACCTTGGTGTCCGGCGCGGCGGGCGCATCGAGCCCGGTGATCGGGTCACCGCTGCGCACCTTGCCCGGATAACCGCCGGCCGCCATCACCACGCCGATCGACGGGCGCGGATCCCACTGCGCCCTGGTGTGATGCAGCTCGCCATCGAGCGCCGCCTCGATCAACTCCACCAGGTCGGACTTCAGCCGCAGCATGATCGGCTGCGTCTCCGGATCGCCGAAGCGCACGTTGAACTCGATCACCTTGGGGTTGCCCGCCTTGTCGATCATCAGGCCGGCGTAGAGGAAACCGATAAACGGCGCGCCCTCGGCCGCCATGCCGCGCAGGGTCGGCTCGATCACCTGGGCGAGGATGCGCTTCTCCACGTCGGGCGTGACCACCGGCGCCGGGGAGTAGGCGCCCATGCCGCCGGTGTTGGGGCCCAGGTCGTTGTCGTCGCGGCGCTTGTGGTCCTGGCTGGAGGCCATCGGCAGCGCGTGGCTGCCATCGCTCATCACGATGTAGCTGGCTTCCTCACCCTCGAGGAACTCCTCGATCACCACCCGCGCCGAGGCGTCGCCGAAGGCGTGCGCGCCAAGCATGTCGTGCAGCGCGAGCTCGGCGTCAGCCAGGGTCAGCGCCACCACCACGCCCTTGCCGGCGGCCAGGCCGTCGGCCTTGATCACGATCGGCGCGCCGTGCTCGCGCACGTAGGCCAGCGCCGGGGTGAGCTCGGTGAACACCGCGTAGCGCGCGGTGGGGATGTTGTGGCGGAGCAGGAAATCCTTGGCGAAGGCCTTGGAGCCCTCCAGCTGCGCGGCGATCGCGCGCGGACCGAAGATGCGCAGGCCGGCGGCGCGGAACTTGTCGACCACGCCGGCGACCAGCGGTACCTCGGGCCCGACCACGGTCAGTTCGATTTTTTCGGCCTTGGCCAGCGCGAGCAGCCCGTCGAGGTCGTTCATGGCCACGTCGGCGTTGCGCACGCCGCGCTCGCGTGCGGTGCCGGCGTTGC
>DASUJJ010000030.1:0-27165 GCA_036279335.1 Dyella sp. | reverse complement strand
AGCACCCCACCGCGCAAGCGGTATTTCAAAAAAACTGTTCCAAGGAGCAAGAAAATGTCGAACCGTGAAACCGGTACCGTCAAGTGGTTCAACGATGCCAAGGGCTTCGGTTTCATCAGCCCGGAAAGTGGTGACGACCTGTTCGTCCACTTCCGCGCCATCCAGGGCACCGGCTTCAAGTCGCTGCAGGAAGGCCAGAAGGTTACTTTCGTCGTGACCAAGGGCCCGAAGGGCCTGCAGGCGGACGAAGTCCAGGCTGCGTAAGCCACTTCCTGGTTCGCCAGGTAAGGAAAAAGCCCGCGCTTGCGCGGGTTTTTTTTTGTGCCGGGTTTCTTCGTGGCGTTCGATCCGCGCCGGGACCATCTGCCCCGGCGCCTCCCCCGCTCACTTCTTCTTCGGGATGTACAGGTCGGTGATGGTGCCCTCGTAGACCTCCGCGGCCATGCCTACCGACTCGCCCAGCGTGGGATGCGGATGGATGGTCAGGCCGATGTCGGCCGCTTCCGCGCCCATCTCGATCGCCAGCGCGATCTCGCTGATCAGGTCGCCCGCGTGGGTGCCCACGATGCCGCCGCCAACCACGCGGTGGGTCTGCTCGTCGAACAGCAGCTTGGTGAAGCCCTCGGTGCGGTCGTTGCCGATGGCGCGGCCGCTGGCGGCCCAAGGAAACTTGCCCACGCCGATCTTCAGGCCCTTTTCCTTCGCTTCGCGCTCGGTGACGCCGACCCAGGCGATCTCCGGATCGGTGTAGGCCACCGAGGGAATCACCCGCGCATCGAAGTGGCTCTTCTGCCCCGCGGCGACCTCGGCGGCCACCTTGCCTTCGTGCGTGGCCTTGTGCGCCAGCATCGGCTGGCCGACCAGGTCACCGATGGCGAAGATGTGCGGCACATTGGTGCGCATCTGCGTGTCGACGTTGATGAAGCCGCGCTCGGTCACTGCCACACCGGCCTTGTCCGCGCCGATCCTGGCACCGTTGGGCGAACGGCCCACCGACACCAGCACGCGGTCGAACACCGTGTCGGCCGGGATGCTGTCACCCTCGTAGCTCACCTCGATGCCGTGCTTGGTGGCCTTGGCCGAGGTCACCTTGGTCTTGAGATGGATGCCCTTGAGCTTCTTGCCCAGGCGCTGCGCCAGCGGCTTGATCAGGTCGGCGTCGGCGCCGGGGATGATCTGGTCCATGAACTCGACCACGGTCACCGCGCTGCCTAGCGCGGAATACACCGTGGCCATCTCCAGGCCGATGATGCCGCCGCCGACCACCAGCAGCTTGTTTGGCACGTCCTTCAGTTCCAGCGCTCGGGTGGAATCGAGCACGCGCTCGTCGTCCCACGGGAACATGCCCAGCTTCACCGACTGCGAGCCGGCGGCGATGATCGCCTGCTCGAAGCGGACCAGCTTCACGCCGTCGGCCGTCTGCACTTCCAGCTCGTGCGGCGACACGAAAGCGCCCATGCCCTGCACCGTGCGCACCTTGCGCTGCTTGGCCATGCTGCCGAGGCCACCGGTGAGCTTGCCGACCACCTTGGTCTTGAAGGCACGCAGCTTGTCGATGTCGATGCTCGGCTTGCCGAAGCTGACGCCATGAGCGGCCATCGCCTCGGCCTCGTCGATCACCGCGGCGGCGTGCAGCAGCGCCTTGGAAGGAATGCAGCCCACGTTGAGGCAGACGCCGCCCAGCGTGTCGTAGCGCTCCACCAGCACCGTGTCGAGTCCAAGGTCGGCGGCGCGGAACGCGGCCGTGTAGCCGCCCGGACCGGAGCCGAGCACGACCAGCTGGCAAGTGACGTCCGGCGTGCGGCCGGATGCGCCTGCCGCCTGCGGTGCTGCGGCCGGAGCTGGTGCTGCCGGCGCAGGGGCAGGCGCAGCAGCGGGTGCGGGTGCGGGAGACGGCGCAGCAGCGGCTGCCTCGCCGCTTTCCAGCACGGCGATCAGCGCGCCCTCGGACACCTCGTCACCGACCTTCAGCTTGAGCGAGGTGATGACGCCCGCGGCGCTGGACGGAATCTCCATCGTCGCCTTGTCCGACTCCAGCGTGATCAGGCTCTGGTCCTTGGCGACGGTATCGCCCTCCTTCACCAGCACCTCGATCACCGGCACATTCTGGTGACCGCCAATGTCGGGAACCTTGATTTCGATGCTGCTTGCCATGGGGAATCCTTGGGTTTTCTGTTCGCACGCGGCGGACTGGCGCCGCCCCTCGCCGGCCCGCTCCCCATGGGAAGCGGGCATCACGGCGTCAGAGCAGCAGGCGGCGGATGTCGCCCAGCTGCTGCGCGAGGAACGCGGCGAAGCGCGCGGCAAGCGCGCCGTCGATCACGCGGTGGTCGTAGGACAGCGACAGCGGCAGCATCAGCCGCGGCGCGAATTCCTTGCCGTTCCATACCGGCTTCATCGCCGCCTTGGAGACGCCCAGGATCGCCACCTCCGGCGCGTTGACGATCGGCGTGAACGCCGTGCCGCCGATGCCGCCCAGCGAGGAGATCGAGAAGCAGCCGCCGGACATGTCGGCCGGGCCGAGCTTCTTGTCGCGCGCCTTCTTCGAGATCTCGCCCAGCTCGCGGGCCAGGTCGAGCAGGCCCTTCTTGTCGACGTCGCGGATCACCGGCACCACCAGGCCGTCGGGCGTATCCACCGCGATGCCGATATGGAAATACTTCTTGAGGATCAGCTTCTCGCCGGTCTCGTCGAGCGAGGCGTTGAACTGCGGGAACTGCTTCAGTGCCGCCACCACCGCCTTCATCTGGAACACCAGCGGGGTGATCTTCAGATCCTTGTTCTCGGCACCGAGGTTCTTGCGGAAGGACTCCAGCTCGGTGATGTCGGCGTCTTCGTGCTGGGTGACGTGCGGGATCATCGCCCAGTTGCGCGCGAGGTTGGCGCCGGAAATCTTCTGGATGCGCGAGAGCGGCTTCTCCTCGATCTCGCCGAACTTGGCGAAGTCGACCTTCGGCCACGGCAGCAGGTTGAGCCCGCCACCGGCGGCCACTGCCGCGCCCTGCACCGGGCGGGCGCCCGAGGCCAGCGCGTGCTTCACGTAGGCAGACACGTCCTCGCGCTGGATGCGGCCACCGCGGCCGGAGCCCTTCACCTGGGTCACGTCCACGCCCAGCTCGCGGGCGAACGCGCGGATCGCCGGGCTGGCGTAAGGCGCGTCGCCCGGCATCACGATCCTGGCATCGAACGGCGGGCGCGCCTGCGGCGGCACGTCGCCTTCGGGCACGTTGCCCGGCAGCACGCCACCGCGAGCGGCGACCGGTGCCGGCTTGTCCGCCGCGGGCGCGGCCGGTGCGGGTGCGGGTGCGGCCGGAGCGGGAGCCGGCGCCGGTGCGGCATCGGCGCTTTCGATCAGCGCGATCAGGCTGCCCTCGGCGACCTCGTCACCGACCTTGAGCTTGATCTCCTTGACCACGCCGGCGAACGGCGCGGGCACTTCCATCGTGGCCTTGTCCGATTCCAGCGTGATCAGGCTCTGATCCTTGCTGACGCTGTCGCCGACCTGCACCAGGATCTCGATCACCGGCACGCTGTCGAAGCCGCCGATGTCGGGCACGCGCGCTTCGCGCACGCCACCCGCGGCGGCGGCCGGGGCCGGGGCAAGGGCCGGCGCGGGGGCGCTCTTTGCGGAGCCATCGGCCTTCGCCGCGGCGGGCGCCGGCACAGGCGCCGCTGCAGGTGCAGGTGCGGGCGCCTTGGCGGCATCCGCCCCGTCGGCCTCGATCATCGCGATCACCGTGCCCTCGGCCACCTCGTCGCCCAGCGCCAGCTTGATCTCCTTCACCACGCCGGCAAACGGCGCGGGCACTTCCATGGTCGCCTTGTCCGACTCCAGCGTGATCAGGCTCTGCTCCTTTTCAACACGGTCGCCTACCTTGATCAGGATCTCGATCACCGGAACCTTGTCGCTGCCGATATCGGGGACACGTGCTTCTTTGAGGTCGGCCATGGGGACTCCTGGGGATGGGCGGGCCACGCGAAACGGGCCACGGCAAGACTTCCATCATAACCAAGGCGCACCGCGGACGGGACTGCAAACGTGTGCAATGACACCGTTCGCCCTCGTATGGCATGACCTTGGGCGGATGCCGGCGGCGGCGCAGGCACGTACTCTCGACGTTGGAGGCGCTGCTTTCGCGGCGCAGGAGGGAACCCATGCTGACCATCCGCGACCTGTCCAAGACCTATGCCAACGGCGTGCGCGCACTGCGCGACGTCACGCTCGACATCCCGCACGGCATGTTCGGGTTGCTCGGGCCCAACGGCGCGGGCAAGTCCTCGCTGATGCGCACCATCGCCACGCTGCAGGATCCGGACAGCGGCAGCATCACGCTGGACGGCCAGGACCTGCTCGCCGACAAGCCCGCCACCCGTCGCCTGCTCGGCTATCTGCCGCAGGAGTTCGGCGTGTATCCGAAGGTGTCGGCCGAGGCGATGCTGGATCACTTCGCCGTGTTGAAGGGCGTCACCGTGAAGGGCGAACGCCGCGAGCTGGTCAACGCGCTGCTGCGCCAGGTGAACCTGTGGGACGTGCGCAAGCGCAAGCTCGGCACGTTTTCCGGCGGCATGCGCCAGCGGTTCGGCATCGCGCAGGCGCTGATCGGCGATCCGCGGCTGGTGATCGTGGACGAGCCCACCGCCGGTCTCGATCCGGAGGAGCGCAACCGCTTCCTCAACCTGCTGGCCGAGATCGGCGAGAGCACCGTGGTGATCCTCTCCACCCACATCGTGGAGGACGTCACCGACCTGTGCCCGCGCATGGCGATCCTCGCCCAGGGCCAGGTGCTGCTCACCGGCGAGCCGCTGCAGGCGATCGCCGGGCTGGAGGGCCGCGTGTGGCGGCGCACGATCGAGAAGTCCGAGCTGGACGGCTATCGCGCCCGCATGACCATTCTCTCCACCCGCCTGATGGCCGGCCGCACGCAGATCCACGTGCTGGCGGACAGCTCGCCGGGCGAGGGCTTCGTGGCCATCGCGCCGGATCTGGAAGACGTGTACTTCGGCCGCCTGCGCGCGCAGGCCACCGCCCGGGCCGCCTGACGCGACCCCACTCACCGGGGTTCTCGCCCCGGCACGCCTTCACGCAGGGATGGACACCATGTTCTTCGAGATCTTCCGCTTCGAATGGCGCCAACAGCTGCGCTCGCCGCTGTTCTGGATCATCGTCGCCGCCTTCGGCGCGCTGGCCTTCGCCTTTGCCAGCACCGACGCGGTGCTGATCGGCGGCGCCAGCGGCAACGTGTTGCGCAACGCACCGCTGGTGATCGTGCGGCTGCTCAGCGTGCTGATGGTGCTGAGCACCTTCCTGGTCACGGTATTCATTGCCGGAGCGGCCCTGCGCGATTTCGAGCTGCGCACCGCCGAGCTGGTATTCGCCACGCCGGTGGGCCGCGGCGCTTACCTGGGCGGGCGCTTTGCCGCCGGCTATGTCGCTACCGTCGTGGTGCTGGCCGCCTGTGCGCTGGGCATCGCGCTGGGCGGCATGATGCCGTGGATCGACGCCACTCGGGTGGGTCCGGCCAGCTGGCACGGCTATGCGTGGGCGCTGGGGGTGATCGTGCTGCCGGACGTGCTGTTCATCGGCGCGCTGCTGTTTCTGCTGGCCAACCTCACCCGCTCGCTGCTGGCGACCTACATCGGCCTGATCGTCTACTTCGTGCTGCAAAGCGTGGTGGGGCTGCTCACCCGCGACGTCAACAACCACCTCGTGGCCGCCCTGCTCGACCCCTTCGGCGGGCGCACCGTGGCGCTGGTCACGCGTTACTGGTCGGCCGACCAGATCAATCACCAGCTGCCGGCGCTGGCCGGCGTGCTGCTGTTCAACCGCGCGCTGTGGGCTGGCGTGGGCGTGGCGCTGCTGCTGGTCACCTGGCTGGCGTTTCGCCCCAATCGCGAAGGGCTGAAACTGCCCCGGCGCAAACCGCGGGCGGAACCGCCGCTGCTGCGTCCACCCGGCATCGCCACGGCGGCCGCACGGACCGCGGCAACCCGGGTCGACACGCCGCTGACCCGGCTGCGGCAGCTGCGCGCCTCGTGGGCCTTCGATACCTGGGCGGTGCTGCGCGGCGTGCCGTTCCTGGTGATGCTGGCGCTGGGCCTGCTCAACCTTTTCGCCACGCTGGCGCTGGCCGGCCAGATCTACGGCACCGCCACCTGGCCCGTCACCCATCAGGTGCTGCAGGCGATCCGCAGCGGCTCGCAATGGCTGCTGTACATCATCGTGACCTTCTACGCCGGCGAGCTGGTGTGGCGCGAGCGCAGCCAGCGCTCGGCCGAGGTGAGCGACGCGTTTCCGCTGCCGGACTGGATTCCGCTGGTCGCCAAGCTGGGCGCGCTGGTGACGATCATCGTGGCGTACCTGGCGGTAAGCGCGGTGCTCGGCATCGGCTGGCAGCTGAGCCACGGCTACACCCACGTCGAGCTGGGCCTCTACGCCGGCACGCTGGCGCTGCAGGCGGTGCCGTTCGTGCTGTTGGCCGTGCTGGCGGTGTGCCTGCAGGTGCTGTCCAACAACAAGTTCCTCGGCTATCTGCTGACCATCGTGTGGCTGGTCGTCAGCGTGATCGGGCTGGATCTGCTGCACGCCGAGCAGCATCTGTACAACTACGGCACCACGCCCGGCGCGCCCTATTCGGACATGAACGGCTACGGCCACTTCCTGCCGGGCGTGCTGTGGTTCGACGCCTACTGGGGCCTGCTTGCCGTGGCGCTGCTCGCCGTGGCGGCGCTGTTCTGGGTGCGCGGCACCGACCGCGGCTGGGCGTTTCGCCTGCGCGAAGCGAAGGCCCGCCTGCGCCTGCCGCTGAAGCTGACGCTGGCGCTCGCGCTGCTGGGGTTCGCCACCTGCGGCGCGTGGATCTACTACAACACCAACGTGCTCAACACCTTCATCAGCAGCTCGGCACAGAAGCAGCGGCAGGCCGACTACGAAAAGCTCTATGCGCGCTATCAGGATGCGCCGCAGCCGCGCATCACCGCGGTGCGCATGAACGTGGACATCCACCCGTACCAGCGCACCCTCGCCATCGACGGGCGTTACACCCTGGTCAATCGCCACGATGCGCCGATCGACACGCTGTACGTGAACTTCAACGACGCGTTCAAGCTCACCGCGCTGGAGTTTCCCGCCCACGACGTGGTGAAGGAGGACAAGCGCCTGGGCTTCACTATCTACCACCTGCACCAGCCGCTGGCGCCCGGCGCATCGATGCCGTTCCACTTCACCCTGAGCTACGCGCCGAAGGGCTTCAGCAACGAACCGAGCGGCAGTTTCCTGGCCCACAACGGCACCTTCTTCAGCAGCCAGGTGATGCCGCACTTCGGCTACCAGAGCGGTTACCAGCTGACCGACCGCAACGACCGGCGCAAGTACGGCCTGTCCGCCGCGGTGCCGCGCATGCCCCCGCTCGGCGACGAGAAAGCGCGCGCCAACACGTACATCAGCAACGATGCTGACTGGATCAGCTTCGACGCCACCGTGTCCACCGCGGCCGACCAGATCGCGCTGGCGCCGGGTTACCTCGATCGGCAGTGGGAGTCCGGCGGGCGCAGCTATTTCCACTACACGATGACCCGCGACGGCGTGGACCAGCCGATGCTGCCGTTCTACGCGTTTCTCTCGGCGCGCTATGCGGTGAAGACGGTGCCGTGGAAGGGCGTGGACATCTCGGTCTACTACAACCCCGCGCACGCCTGGAACGTGGACGACATGCTGCGCGGCGCCAAGGATGCGCTGGACTACTACAACGCGCACTACACGCCGTACCAGTTCCAGCAGCTGCGCATCCTGGAGTTTCCCAACTACGCCAGCTTCGCACAGTCGTTCGCCAACACCATCCCGTTCTCCGAATCGATCGGCTTCATCGCCGACCTGCGTGATCCGTCGAAGATCGACTATCCCTACTACGTCACCGCCCACGAAGTGGCGCACCAGTGGTGGGCGCACCGGGTGATCGGCGCCAACATGCAGGGCTCGACCATGCTCAGCGAATCGCTGTCGCAGTACTCGGCGCTGATGGTGATGAAACACCGCTACGGCGAAAGCCAGATGCGCCGGTTCCTCAAGTACGAGCTCGATGCCTACCTCGCCGGTCGGGCCACCGATCCGGTCAAGGAAGAACCGCTGGGCAAGGTCGAGAACCAGCAGTACATCCACTACCGCAAGGGTTCGGTGGTGTTCTACGCGCTGCAGGATTACCTCGGCGAGGACACCCTCGACGGCATCCTCAAGCAGTTCCTGCTCGACAAAGGCTTCCAGATGCCGCCGTACACCACCTCGCGCGAGTTCGTGGACTACCTCAAACGCGGCACCGATCCGAAGTGGCACGGCCTGATCGACGACCTGTTCTGGAAGATCACCCTGTTCGACAACCGCATCACCGAGGCAAGCGCGAAGAAGCTGTCCGACGGCCGCTACCAGGTCACCATGAAAGTGCACGCGGGCAAGAGCTACGTCGACGGCACCGGCAAGGAAACCGAAGCCACGCCGGACATCCCGGTCGACATCGGCGTGTTCGCCGCCTCGCCCGGCAAGGGCGTCGACGGCAAGCCGCTGTATCTGGAAAAGCGCGTGCTGCCCAAGGGCGACAGCACGGTCACCGTGACGGTCGACGGCAAGCCGGCGGAAGCGGGAGTCGATCCTTACAACAAGCTGATCGACCGGATCTCCTCCGACAACCGGCGCTCGGTGCTCCTGCAGTGACCGGTTCGGACGCGGGCCGGTCACGACCCGCGGCCTGTTGGCTCAGCGCGGTTTGTCTGCCGCGGCGGCAGGCAGGCCACCCTGGATCACGGTGAGCTCGCGCTGCGGGAACGGCATGCTGATGCCGACGGCGTCGAACGCCTCCTTGATCGCGCGCAGCAAATCGGTCTGGGTCGCCCAGAAATCGTCGGAGGTGGTCCACGCGCGGATCACCAGATCGACCGAACTCTCGCCCAGCGAGTTCGTCCATACACCGGGCTCGGGATCTTTCAGGATGCGCGCGTCGGCCGCGAACAGTTTCTGCACCTCCGCCACCGCCGCGCCGATCGAATCCTTGTAACCGATGCCTACGGTCAGCTCGAAGCGACGCGTGCCGCGGCGATTGAAGTTGATGATCGCCTCGCCACCGACCTTCGCATTCGGGATGATCGCCTCGCGCCCATCGGGCATCACCAGTTGGGTATACATCAGGTTGATCGCATCGACGCTGCCCAGCGTGCCGCCCACATCGACGAAATCGCCCACGCGGAACGGCCTGAACAGCGCGAGCAGCACGCCCCACGCCAGATTGCTCAGCGAGCCCTGCAGCGACAGTCCGATGGCCAGACCGGCGGCGCCCAGTGCGCCCACCAGCGGCGCGGACGGCACCCGCAGCACCTGCAGCACGTAGACCAGCAGCAAGGCGATCAGCACGCCGTACAGCAGGTTGCGCAGGAAGCTGGTCAGGGTGATGTCGAACTTCGCGCGGCCCAGCGCCCGTTCGGCCACGTTCGCCAGCCGCCGCGCCACCCAGATACCGACCAGCAGCACCACCAGCGCCTCGACCAGGTGAATGCCCAACTGCACGGCCTGATCGGTGTAGCGGGCGATGTCCTCCTGCGATATGGAAAGCGCGGGGAGCGCTCCGGAATGACGGTCCCATGCATGCCGCATCACGTGATCTCCTTGGAATCGAAACCCCCGAGCCTAGGCGGGCGGGCGGCGAAAGCCAAGTTGGCAGGGGTCATCAGGTTGCGCGGCGGGGGCGACGCCGACGGAAACAGCAGCGCGGCCGCATGGACCGTTTGCAGGAGCGGCGGCCAGCCCATGGCGGGGTGCGCGCACTCGGCGCGCTGTCCATCGGCCATCCGGCTCCAGCGTCTTGCAGGTCGATCCCCGCCGAAGCGTCAGCGCGCCGCGAGGGCCAGGCTGCGCATGTCCAGGTGCACCGCCTCGATGCTTCTGGCCAGCCGCCCCAGTTCCAGCGCGGTCTCGGCGGGGGCGGTGTCCAGCACCTGGGCGAATCGCTCCAGCAGGGCGGCCTCGCGGCGGGCCAGCAGGCGGATCCACTGGCTGTCGCTGAGGTTCGCGCTGCGCACCCATCGTGCTGCCCTGCTCCAGGTGACGGTCGCGTTCCAGCACCCGCGCGTGGCGGGCCGGCCGCCCTGTGCGGACAACTGCATCTGCAGGTCGAGAATCAGCAACTCCAGCGCCGCGGCATTTTCCTGCAACACCGCGCGCAGCCCCGGCTCAGCCACCTGCTGGGCGGCCTGCTTGCACAGGCGCTGCAGGTCGATGCTGCGGCGGATCAGGGTGTTGTAGACGGGCTGCGATGCCAGCGACACGGCGCGTGGCCTCTCGGTGCTGAGTGATCGACCGATGCTGCGGCTGGCCCGCTTACCGCCGGGTTAACCCGCCGCGAGAATGCGTGTCGCGCTTTAGCTGGCGTTCGCTTTCAGCGCGCTCAGCGCGCGCTGACCGTGAGCAGATCCAGCGGCCGCCCGCCGCCGTCGCGCACGCCCTGCTGCAACTCGGCCAGCCGCCGGATCGAGGGGCACAGCGCGTCGACCTCGGGCGCCAGCGCCTGCATGCGTTGCTCCAGCCGCGGACGCAACTCGGTGGCCAGATCAGTGGCCTGATCGCGCAGGCGCGCTGCGGTTTCCAGATCGCCACTCATCGCCGCCTGCAGCGCCTGCTGGCCCAGATCGCCGGCGACGATCGGGGTGAGGTCTGCCGCGATCCGGTCGCCTATTTGCTGGGCGGCGTCGCCCTGCCAGTCGCGCGTGCTCTGGCTGGCATCGATGCGCTGGCGAAGTTCGGCCGCATCAGCGGCCAGACGCTGGTCCAGCTCGCTCCGGGCAGCAGCACTCAAACCCATGCCGGCCGCTTCCTGACGCAGCGCCTGCACGGCGATGTCGACACCATGCCGGCCCACCGCGCGCACCTTCGGCACCAGCGCACGCAGCTCGCGCTCAAACAGCGCGAGACGATCCTCGTCCTCGGCATTCAGCCGCACGGCCGCGCCGTCGGCCACCAGGCTGCCGTGGCTCAACACCAGCTGCCGCGGCGCCGGCGAAGGCCGTTCGAACACCAGCCGGTCCGGCTGCACGGTCACATCGAAACTGCTGCTGGCGTGGCAGCGCGTGGCGAGCTGCTGGGCGTGCAGCGGGGCCGCGAGCAACCACGCAGCGGAAACGACGATCGACGGAACCAGACGCATGGGCAACTCACCTCAAAACAGTCGCCCACGGATACAGGCGGGCGGGCCAATCCCGGCTGAATCCGCGCCGATGAGTTTGCGCACCCGGAGTTCGCTCAAGCTCCGCCGAGCGGGGTGATCAGATGCAGGGCATCCCGAGCGGGATACAGATACAGCCCGTCGTCGGGCAGCGCATCGGCGCTGTCGGTCAGCATGGCCGCGCGGTCGAACCACGGCACCGCCTCGTGCGGGCCGGGAATGTAGACGTGCCACTGGCCGACGCGGCGGCGCACCGGCTCGCCGAACTTGCGCAGGTGGTAGGACACCGGCGCGCGCACGTAGCGATCCACCGGCGCGGCGCCCGGGGCGAGTGGCTTGAAGGTCCAGTCGCGCGCCGCGCCAATCGCCGACCTGGCCAGCATCGAGCGCATCTCCTTCATCTGGCGATCGGTGCCGGCGATACCCAGGTTGACCTGCTCGGCCATCACGTCCTCGACCTTTCCAGCGGGATCGATCGTGAGGACAAGGTAGACGTCGCCGCTGACCCGCGCCCCGAGCGCCGCCGGGGGATACGGCGGCGGCACCGTCTTGATGCGCTCCCGGCCGAACGCCTCGCCGTCGCTGCCGAAGTGCACGCCGCGGATCGCCAGCGTGTAGTCCTTGCCGCCTTGCGGCGTGGCTACCACGCGCAGATTCATCGTCGCCTGGGCCATCACGGGCTGGCCATCCCTGAGCACCGGCTGGAAGCGCCAGCGCGGTACGTTGCTGGTGATCAGGTGAACCACCGGCGCCGGCAGCTGGTCGGCGTGATCCAGCGTGAAGTCGTGCACGCTGCCATCGGGCGCCACCACGATCCTGCCGGTGACCAGCATGCTGGCTTCGGCGCGCTTCGCGGCCGCGAACGCCCCCTCGGCGTGGGCCATGCTTCCAGAAAAGACCGGGCCGACCAGCGCACCCAGCATCACTCCGCGCAACCACCATCGCTTCATCGCGCCAACCTCCCTGTGGACTTGGGCGCGAGTCTAGTTTCGGCCATGGCGAAATTTCAGCGGCGCTGGCGGAATTGCGCGCGCACCGCCGGCTGCCCGAGGCGCCAGACCAGCCAGATCAACATCGCGATCGCGGTGGCATCGAAGGCCAGCGAGAGATGGACGCGGCGCGCTTCCTGCGCCAGCAGCGCGGCGGCGTCGGCCACCGGATGCGGCCCGTGGCTCCAGGCCAGCCACTGCCGGAACAGCAGCACACCACTCACCAGCAGACCCACGCCAAGCAACGAGAGCGCCACCCGCAGCACTGGCCGGGCCCATGCCTGGCGAAGAATTCCGCCGGCGCAACACACCACGAGCGCGGCAGCGACGACAAAATACGCCACATCCCACGCCAGCATGGTGTGCAGGGTGGCGCGGCCCTGCCCATCGACCGTGGCGACATTCAGCACCGTCCACACGCGCTGCGCATGGACGCTGTACTGCAGGGCGCCAAACGCCGCCAGCAGCAGGATCACCCACAACCCCAGTCGCCACAGCGCGAAACCCGCACGCGACGCAGCGGCTTGCGCCACGCTCAGGAGCCCGCCTTCAGCGAGGCGAGATCCGCCAGAACCTCGGCCGAATTCTTCTCCGGATCGACGTCCTCGTAGACCTTGGCCACCTTGCCCTGCGGGTCGATCAGGAAGGTGGTGCGACTGGCGTAGTGGAAGCCCACGGTGGATGAGAGCACGCCGTAGGCGGTCGCGACCTCGTGCTGGCTGTCGGCAAGCAGGGAGAACGGCACGCGGTACTTCTCGGCGAATTTCGCGTGTGATTCGACGTCATCCAGACTCACGCCGACCACCTCGGCGCCTGCCTTGCGCAGCTTGAGGATGTCATCGCGGAAGGTGCATACCTCGGTGGTGCAGCCGGGGGTGAAATCCTTCGGGTAGAAGTACATCACCAGCCACTGCCCGCGGTAATCGGCCAGCGTGCGCCAGTGGCCGGTCTGATCCTGCAGGCGGAAGTCCGGTGCGTTCTGGCCCGGTTGCGGCGTCGCCGCAGCGGCGATCCCGACGAGTCCGAACAGCAGCGAAAGCGAGAGCGCGAGCAGCAGCGAGAGGCGACGCATCGAGGCATCTCCAAGCATGGTGAGAGTGTCGCCGGAGTGTAGCGCCGCGAACGCACAAGGGCGCCGCATGGGCGCCCTTGGCGAATTGCCGCACCGGCTTTGGCCGGCCGGCCATGTCTGCCGCAAAACTTACTGGCGGGTGATGGTGAACTTGCCCACCGAAATGCCGAGGTTCACACCTTCACCAGTGCCGGCGAGGGCCAGCGACGTGGTGCCCTTGGTCAGCACCTGGGCACTGCTGCTCTTGACGATGCCGGCCTCGGCGCCTGCCTGCGCATAATCACCGAACACGTCGTCGATGCTGTGCACTTCGCTGATTTCACCCTTGCCGTTGTCGATGTGGTACTTGCCGGCGGTCAGACCGCCGCCGACCACCGTGATCTTGACGCGGGCGGACTGGCCGTTGTCGCAGGTGACCTTGCCGGTGCCTTCGGCGTGCTTGTACAGCAGCGACCAACCGGACAGGTTGTACGTCAGATCGCACTTGACGCTGGCCTCGGCAGCCATGGCGCCGTTGGCGCCCATCGCGCCGGCCGTGGCGAGCAGGAGGGCGGCGAGAACGTGATTGCGCTTGATCATGGTGAGTTCCTTGTTGAATGACATTGTTGCTGGTGGAAACCAGGTCTTCGGCAACCGCCGTGTGGCGGTGCGACCCGTGTTGGAGCGCAGCATCAGCACGGCTGCGTGACGAGTTTGTGCATCCAGAGCGAGCATTCAGTGAGTGTGGGGCGCCGACTGGGCTGCGCGCCCGGGCCGTTCACATTCGACCCTCACCCTTGGCCCCATCGTTTTCGATCTTCGCTTTCCGGATCGCCCAGTCATGCCGCCAGCCCGTTCACCCCGATCACGCGTACGCCTTGCCCTGCGGATGACTTGGGAGGTGGTGCAACGCACCGCAAAGGGCTTTGCGCACGATGAGCTGAGCACCCGCGCCGCGGCGCTTGCCTTTTACTCGGCGCTGTCGTTCGCACCACTGCTGGTGCTGCTGTTGTGGATAGTGACCTCGCTGGAGCCGGCCTGGCAGAACGAGCTGGTCGACTCGCTGCAGGGTCTGGTGGGGCCGCGCGCGGCCGATGCGGTCACCCTCGTGCTGGAAAACGCGCGCGATCGCCCCGGCGTGGGCAGTTGGGCCGGACTGGTCGGCCTGGGCGTCACCTTGATCGGTGCGTCGGCGGTATTCGCCCAGCTGCAGGGCGCGATCAACCGCGTGTGGAACCTGATTCCGCGCCCGGGCGGCGCCATCGTGGACTGGCTGCGCGCGCGCATGATGGCGCTGGGCCTGCTGCTGTCGCTGGCGTTCCTGATGGTGACCTCGTTCGGCGCCAGCGCGTTGATCGCGGTGTTCGTGCGCGGCGACACGCTCGTCTGGCAGGTGGTGGAGGCGCTGATCAGCCTGGCGCTGTTCACCGGGCTGTTCGCGGCGATCTTCAAGGTGCTGCCGGACGCGTCGATCGCCTGGCCGGAAGCCATCGTCGGCGGCGTGCTGACTGCCGTGCTGTTCGCGTCGGGCAAGCTCGTGATCGGGCTGTATCTCGCCCGCAGCAACGTGGGCGGCGCCTACGGCTCGGCCGGCGGCGTGGTCGTGCTGCTGGTGTGGGTCTATTACTCCGCGCTGATCCTGCTGCTTGGCGCTGAGCTGACGCAGTCTGTGGCGCAGGTGCGTGGGCGACCGATCGTGCCACGCGCCCACGCGGTCGCGCGGTCGGTTCGCGACGACGACGAGAGCGGCACCAACGCCTGGTGAGCGGGCACGATTGTCGGTCCACACGGTCGAAGCAACGGCGGCCGCCCGTGCGCCCCGGCGCCGGGCTCCTGCTGCATCCAATCCGTGGGGCCCTGCCCTGCGGCTTCGCTGTCGGCCGCACGGTTCACCGGCACCTCGACCGCGCGGGTCCAGGAGTGCGGTCGTTACCCGGCAGACGAGGACCTGCGCATCGCCGACGCCGCCAAGGACAACTGTCCGCGCAGCGCCGCAACGGCGACAACGGCCGCGGGCCGGCCACACTCGGCTGCGCGGCCGGCGGAGGCTGCGCAGGCACGAACAGGCCGAGCACCACCAGGGTCCGAACGCAGTCAGCCGCGGGGAGCGACGCCGTCACGGGATGGATGCCCCCTGGATCAGGCAGGCGGATCGCTTGCGCCCTCGTTCTCGCAGGCTGCGTGGCATGATCGGTCTCGGACCACGGCATGCGGAGGTGCCCCGATGTTCAAGTATTCACTGGTCGGCTACGACGGTTCGGACACGTCACGGCGTGGATTCGAGCTGGCCATGTCGCTCGCTCGCGCCTGTCACGGACGCGTTCGGGTGGTGTCGGTGCTGCAGGTGATCGAAGGGGGCGCCGATGCGTGCGCGCTGATGATGGCCGACTCCGGCACGCGGCGCGCGCAGGAGCTGCTCGACGAACTGAAGACGATGGAACCGGACGCCGACACCCTGGTGGACGTCGAGCTGGCGCACGGCAGCCCGGGCGACGTGCTGATGAACCAGGTGGCCCAGTACGGCTGCGACCACATCGTGATCGGACATACCGATCGCGGCGCGCTGGCGCGCTGGCTGCTCGGTTCGGTGTCGGGCGACGTGCTGGCCCGCGCCCACGTGCCGGTGACGGTGGTGCGCTAGACACCACCGTCCGTTTTCCAGCGGGGTGTTACGCAGCGTCGCGCAGCGAGGCCATATCGATCACGAAGCGGTACTTCACGTCGCTCTTGAGCATGCGCTCGTAGGCTTCGTTGATGTCCTGCATGCGGATCTTCTCGATGTCCGAGACGATGCCGTGCTCGGCGCAGAAGTCCAGCATTTCCTGCGTCTCGGCGATGCCGCCGATCAGCGAACCGGCCAGCGCGCGGCGGCCGAAGATCAGCGAACCGGCGGCCACGGTGGGCGGCGAGTCGGGCACGCCAACCAGGGTCATGGTGCCGTCGCGCTTGAGCATCTGCAGGTAGACATTGAGATCGTGCGGTGCCGACACGGTGTCGAGGATGAAGTCGAAGCTGCCGGCGTGCTGCTTCATCTGCTCCGGGTCGTTCGACAACACCACCTCGTCGGCACCCAGGCGCAGCGCGTCCTCGCGCTTGGACGGCGAGGTAGTGAACTGCACCACCTGCGCGCCGAACGCGTGGGCGAACTTCAGTGCCATGTGGCCCAGGCCACCCAGGCCGATCACGCCCACCTTGGAACCCTTGCCCACCTTCCAGTGCTTGAGCGGCGAGTAGGTGGTGATGCCGGCGCACAGCAGCGGCGCCACGGCGGCGAGGTCGAGCTTGTCGGACACGCGCAGCACGAACGCCTCGTCCACCACGATGTGGGTGGAGTAGCCGCCCTGGGTCGGCGTGCCGTCGACGCGGTCCTTGCTGGCATAGGTGAAGGTGGCGCCGCTCATGCAGAACTGCTCCAGATCGTCCTTGCAGTTGGCGCATTCGCGGCACGAATCGACCATGCAACCGACGCCGGCCAGATCGCCTTCCTTGAACTTGGTCACCGCCTTGCCGGTGCGCAGCACGCGGCCGACGATCTCGTGGCCGGGAACGATCGGGTACTCGCCGGCGCCCCACTCGTCGCGCACGGTGTGCAGGTCGGAGTGGCACACGCCGCAGTAGAGGATCTCGATCACCACGTCGGTGTCGCGCGGCTCGCGGCGTTCGAAGCGATAGGGCGCCAGCGGAGCGCTGGCAGCGGGGGCGGCATAGCTGAAAGTAGGAATCATGGGGGCTCCGCGAATGGGGGAAACGGGCCCCGACGCGTGCGCCGGGGACAGCCTCCCTAATTGGGGTCGGGCGCGGTTAATTCCAATGCGCAGGCAAGGCCCTATGCTTGTGTCATTGATCTGTCACCTCGCCCGCCGTCCGGCTGTGTGCGCATGACCCGCCAAGGAATTCACCCGTTGAGCTACGACAGCCACACGCTGCCCTGGACGCTGGAAAGCATCGACTTCGCCGGCATCGACAAGGCGCGCATCCGCCACAACGAAGACCTGTTCTTTCTGCTGTGCAGCTCGTCGTTCGTCGAGAGCGGCTCGGACCTGTACACGCAGAATCTGGTGAACCATTTCGCCGGCGACGAGACGCTGCAGACCTGGCTCAGCCAGCACTGGGAGCACGAGGAACTGCAGCACGGCCGCGCGCTGGCCACCTACGTGCGCACGGTGTGGCCGGAGTTCGACTGGGAAGCCGGCTTCAAGGCGTTCTGGGACGAGTACGGCGCGGTGTGCACCGCCGAGCAGCTGGAGCCCTCGCGGGGGCTGGAGCTGGCCGCACGCTGCGTGGTGGAGACAGGCACCGCCAGCCTCTACCGCGCGCTCAACGACATCACCGACGAGCCGGTGCTCAAGCAGCTCACCCATCACATCAAGAGCGACGAGGTGCGCCACTACAAGCACTTCTACCAGCACTACCGGCTGTACCGCGAGCGCGAGGGTTTCGGCCGCAGCAAGGTGCTGCGCGCGATCCTGCGCCGGGTCAACGAGATCAAGAGCGAGGACAGCGACATCGCGCTGCGCCACGTGTTCAACCAGTGCTACCCCGGCGGCAGCGATGCGCAGTTCCGGCAGATCAGCAACCGCGCGCAGGGCTTGCTGCGGCGGAACATCCCCGCCGAGATGACGGTGAAGATGCTGCTCAAGCCGCTGGACCTGCCGATGCGGTTGCAGAATGCACTGGAAAAGCCGCTGGCGAAGATCGCCGAGAAACTGTTCCTGCACTGAGCGCGCGGCAGGCCCCGCTCAGCCAGCCCGCTCAGCCACCCGGCTTCGACGCCGCCTCGCGCGGCCGCTCCTCGATGGTGCGGCGCTGCTCCTGAGCGGCCTTGAGCTGCTTCACGTCCACCGGGCGGATGGCGTCGATGAAACAGGGGAAATTGCCCGAGTCGGTGTACACCTTGTCCAGACCCACGCTCACCTCGTGGATGTTCGAGGTAAGCCCGATCGCGTTGGTGTATTCCAGGTTCATGCAGCCGCTCACCGTGAGCAGCCATGCCTCGTTCGGCCGCGTGTAGACCACGAGCAGGTCGTTGCCCAGCGGTTCCCACGACCACAGATGGTTGAAGAAGCGAAAGCTGTCCTGCTTGGGGCCGGCAGCGGCCTCGTAGTCGGCACGCCGCTGCGCCTCGCGCTCGGCGCGCGGCACGGTGGAGCACGCGGCGAGTGCTGCCAGGGTGATGCATACGATCAGTGGTCGCAGGATCATGCTCGTTCTCCTTTCTCTCCGTGAATTCAAAGGGGCCGGCGCGACGCGCCTATTTGTTCGCCTTCGGCAGCGGCAGCCACTTGGCCGGATCGAAACCGGCTACCTCGTACACCAGCTGCTCGGTCTGGCCATCGTCCTTGCGGGTCACCGTGAGGCTGATCTTCTGCGCCTTGTTCACGAGCGCAATGAACGCCTTGTCGTCGCTGATCATCAGCGCCGGCTCGCCGCTGGGCGGCGCGAACGCCTTGATGCCCATCGCCTTGCCATCGACCACCGCCGGCAGCGTGCAGGTGCCCTTGCAGACGAAGCCCTTGCCGCTGCCGAACAGGAAGGCGTTCTGGCCCCATTCGGTGTGCCGGCGCAGCACCAGCCGCACCTTGTCCGAGCCGACCGGCTGACTGTTCTTGATCACCGCAGTGGACTGCGTACCGCCGGCCATCGGCGACACCTGGTACAGCCACAGGCCGGCGAGGCGGTTCTTCTCGGCGTTCTCGTGATAACGCTTGCTGATTTCCGGCAGCGTCTGCTGCACCTCCTTCGCCGCGGCGCTGCCGGGGTAGTCGCGCACGATCTGCTCGCCAAAGGTGGTGGCCATCTGGTCGTTGTGGATGCGCACCAGCTGGCGATAGGTGTCCAGATCCTGCGCGGCGGCGGCATCGGCGGCAGTGGCCTGCGTCGCCGGCTTGGCCGCGCCGGATGATCCACCGCCCTGCGAGCAACCGGCAGTGAGCAACGCCAGGCCCAGCACGGGCGCGTAGGAGCGGGCAAAAGCAGTCGACATGGCAGACATCCACGGGCAGGAAACAGATCCCTAGAGTGGAACGAGCTGCGGCAATGGCGCAACCGCAGGGGCTGCCCCGCACGCGAAGTGCAGCCGCAGCGCTTGGCCCGCACCGGCCGGCAGCGGGATAATTGCCGCTCCTGCAAGGACTCCCGATGTCGCCCTCCTCCTCGCCCGCCGGCGACGCGCTGTTCCGGCATCGCGCCTTTGCCGCGTTCTGGTTCGCCCGCATCGCCTCGGGCTTCGGCTTCCAGATGCTGTCGGTGGCGGTGGGCTGGCAGATCTACGCGATCACCGGCCGCGCGCTGGACCTGGGCCTGATCGGCCTGGCGCAGTTCATTCCCTCGGTGCTGCTGGCGCTGCCGGCCGGCCACGTGGCCGACCAGTTCGAGCGCCGCCGCATCGTGCTGCTGGGCCAGGTAGTGGAGTGGGTGGCGATCGCGCTGCTGGCCGCGCTCACCCTGATACATGACATCCACGAGGCCGGCATCCTCGCGCTGGTGTTCGTGATCGGCGTGGCCAAGGCGTTCGAGTTTCCGGCGATGCAGTCGATGCTGCCGGCGCTGGTGCCCGCCCCGATGCTGCCGCGGGCGATGGCAGTGAACGCCTCGGCCGGGCAGGCGGCGATGATCATGGGGCCGGCGCTGGGCGGTTTCCTCTACGTCGCCGGTCCGGGCGTGGTGTACGTCATCGCCGGCGCGCTGTACCTCGCCTCCGTCGTGCTGATGGCGAAGCTGCGCTACGAGAGCGCGCCGCCGCGGCGCGAGCCGGCCACGCTGAAGACCGTGTTCGCCGGCGTGCACTTCATCCGCCAGCGGCCGGACGTGCTGGGCGTGATCTCGCTGGACCTGTTTGCCGTGCTGCTCGGCGGCGCCACCGCGCTGCTGCCGATCTTCGCCAAGGACATCCTGCACACCGGTCCGTGGGGCCTGGGCCTGCTGCGCGCGGCGCCGGCGGTGGGTGCACTGCTGATGTCGCTGTGGCTGGCGCGCCACACCATGCAGCGGCGCGTGGGCATGACCATGTTCGCCTCGGTGGCCGGCTTCGGCGTGGCTACGCTGGTGTTCGCGCTGTCCACCTCGCTGTGGCTGTCGATGGCGGCGCTGTTCGCGCTGGGCGCGTTCGACATGGTCAGCATGGTGATCCGCGGCGCGCTGGTGCAGCTGGATACGCCGGACGTCATGCGCGGCCGGGTGAGCGCGGTGAACGCGATCTTCATCAACACCTCCAACCAGCTGGGCGAGTTCGAGTCCGGCCTGCTCGCCGCGTGGGTCGGCGCGGTGCCGGCGGTACTGGTCGGCGGCGTCGGCACGCTGGTGGTGGTGGGGCTGTGGATGGCCATGTTTCCCACCCTGCGCCGGCGCCAGCGGCTGCACAACGAGCCCGAGCCGGCGAGCGAAGCCGCCGTCGAGACGCTGTGACCCCTGCCTAGCGGCAGCGGCAGGCGCGGCGATCGGCCCGCTGGCAGCCTGTCGGGCTTGGGTGGTCGAGGCGAGAAGTCGGCTGTGCGAGGACAGATTTCTGACGATTCGCCGGCCCATGGTGGTTCCATGGGCCAAGAAGCGGCAGGAATATGGACCGCACAGCCGGATTCGCAGCCCGGCCAACCAGAGCTCGACAGACTGCTAGCATCGGCCGATGACCCCACACTCTCCGCTTCGCGCTCTCCGCCCGCTGGCCGCCGCGCTCGTCCTGGCCGCGGCGTCCTCTCCCCTGCTGGCCACCGACGGCCCGCGCATCGAGGTGAGCTTCGCTGCCACCGCCCATGCCCAGCCCATCACCGGCCGCGTGTACGTGGCGGTGAGCCGCGACGACAAGGCGCCGCCGATCGAGCAGGCCGACATGACCGGCGTGCCGCTGTTCGGGCACGACGTCAGCGCGCTCGCGCCGGGCCAGGTCGCCACCATCGATACCAGTGACAACGGCGCCCCGCTGGCCAGCCTGCGCGATCTGCCGGCGGGCGATTACTGGATGCAGCCCTTCGTCAACGTCTACACCGAGTTCAAGCGTGCGGACGGCCATACGCTGTGGATGCACATGGACCAGTGGGAAGGCCAGGACTGGAAGCACTCGCCGGGCAACCTCTACGGCAAGCCGGTGAAGGTGCACTACGACCCGGCCGCGGCGACGCCGATCCGGCTGGTGGCGGATCAGGTGATCGCGCCGATCCCGTTCCCCAAGGACAGCGAGTACGTCAAGCGCTTCCGCATCCAGAGCAAGCTGCTGAGCGCGTTCTGGGGCCACCCGATCTACCTGGGCGCCACCGTGCTGCTGCCCGAGGGCTACGCCGAGCATCCGGACGTGCGCTACCCGGTGGTCTACGACCAGGGCCACTTCTCCACCGAGGCGCCGTTCGGCTTCGAGCGCAAGGATTCCAGGCTGCATGCGTTCTGGCTGGACGCCGCGAAAAAGCCGCGCGTGATCGTGGTGACCCTGCAGCATCCCTCACCGTACTACGACGACTCCTACGCGGTGAACTCGCCCAACGAAGGCCCGTTCGACGACGCGATCCACCAGGAGCTGTATCCGGAGATCGCCCGCCGCTTCCGCACCATCGAGCAACCGTGGGCGCGCATCCTCACTGGCGGCTCCACCGGCGGCTGGATCGCGGTGGCGCAGCAGGTGTTCCATCCCAGGTTCTACGGCGGCAGCTTCGCGCTGTGCCCGGATTCGCTGGATTTTCGCCACCACCAGGTGGTGAACATCTACGACGATGCCAATGCGTACACCATCGACAAGGGCTGGGTGAAAGTCGAGCGCGTCGACACGCGCCGGCCCGACGGCAACGTCGAGGCGATGATGAAGGACGAAAACCACTACGAGCTGGCGGTAGGCGACCGTTCGCGCTCCGGCGGCCAGTGGGACATCTGGGAGGCGGCGTGGGGCCCGATCGGCACGGACGGCTATCCGCAGCGCATCTGGGACAAGCGCACGGGCGCCATCGACCACGCCGTGGCCGAGTACTGGAAGCAGCATTTCGACCTGCGTTACCTGCTGGAAAAGAACTGGTCCACGCTGGGCCCGCTGGTCACCGACAAGCTGCACATCTACGTGGGCGACGCGGACACCTACAACCTCAACATGGGCGTGCGCGCGATGGACGCGTTCCTGAAGACGGCGAAGAACCCGAGCTTCCAGGGCACCATCACCTACCAGCCGATGGCGCCGCACTGCTGGGGTCCGCGCGGCGAGGAGCTCTACGGCATCATGACCCGATTCATGCAGGCCCACGCGCCGCCGGGCGACGCCGACTGGATCTATTGATGCCTGTCTCGTCGATGCAGCGCGCGGCTTGCGTCCCGACCACCGATCGGATCTGATCGTCCAATGATCACCCTTCACCACCTCAACAACTCGCGCTCGCAGCGCATCCTCTGGCTGCTCGAGGAACTCGGCTTGCCGTACGAGATCAAGCGCTACCAGCGCGACGCGAAGACCATGCTGGCGCCGCCGGAGCTGCGCGCCGTGCATCCGCTGGGCAAGTCGCCGGTGATCACCGACGGCGAGCTGACCGTGGCCGAATCCGGCGCCATCGTGGAATACCTGGCCGACCGCTACGGTGATGGCCGCCTGCTCGCCGCACACGGCACGCCCGAGCGGCTGCGGCAGAACTACTGGCTGCACTACGCCGAAGGCTCGGCAATGCCGCCGCTGCTGCTCAAGCTGGTATTTCAGCGGGTCGCCAGCACGCCGGCGCCGTTCTTCGTGAGGCCGGTGATGAAAGGCATTGCGGCGAAGGTGCAGGAGAGCTTCGTCGATCCGCAGATCGCGCTGCATCTGGCGTACCTGGAAGCCGAGCTGGGCGCTGCCGAGTGGTTTGGCGGCCGTGCCTTCAGCGCTGCGGATATCCAGATGAGCTTTCCGCTGGAAGCAGCCGCCTCGCGCGGCGGCATCAGCGCGACGACCTGCCCGCGGCTACATGATTTTCTGCAGCGCATCCACGCGCGGCCGGCCTACCAGCGGGCGCTGGCCGCGGGCGGCGACTACCGACTCGGCTGAGCGGTCCTGAACGCTCCCTCGCCCGAATCGCAGCTGTCAACGCCGCTGTCACGCGCCATGCGGCATCTTCACCAGCCTGTTTTACGTTCACGGCCCAACGTTGGGGTCGCGCCACGCCAGGAGTCCTTCACATGAACCGTACCCGCGAGATCGAACGCAGCCTGCACGACACCACCGAGCGCGTGGGGGAGCGAGTCCGTCAGGTCGCCAATGGCGCCGCCGGCACCGCCCACGACCTCGCCGAACGCGGTCGTCGCGCCAGCAGCCGCTTCGGCAAGCACAGCGACGGCTATCGCCGCCAGCTCACGCGTGCCGCGGAAGACTTTGCCGACGAAGCGAACTATCAGTATCGCCGTCTGCGTCGCCAGGTGAACCGCCATCCGGCCGCCACGGTGGCGATCGTGGCCGGCACCGTCGGCGCATTCCTGCTGCTGCGCAAGGCATTCAGCAGCCGCAACGAAGACTGATTGCACGCCTTCGGGCGAAGCCATAAAAAAACCCGCCATCCGGCGGGTTTTTTTATGGTTGTGGCGTGCCCATCGATCACACGGTGAGCGGGTTCGGCTTCTCCGGATCGAGCTTGTACTCCTTGATCGCGCGGGCCACGTCCTTGGCGTTGACCAAGCCGTCCTTCGCCAGCGAGGCGAGCGCGGCGTGGGCAATCCAGTAGCGGTCCACCTCGAAGAAATCGCGCAGGTGGGCGCGGGTATCCGAGCGGCCGAAGCCGTCGGTACCCAGCACCGTGTAGCGCTTGCCCTCGGGGATGAACGCGCGGATCTGGTCGGCAAACTCGCGCACGTAGTCGGTGGCGGCGATGACCGGGCCGGCGCGATCCTGCAGCAGGCCGGTGACGTACGGCACGCGCTGCCCGGCTTCCGGGTGCAGGCGGTTCCAGCGCTCGGCGTCGAAGCCGTCGCGGCGCAGCTCGATGAAGCTGGGGCACGACCAGATATCGGCGTGCACGCCAAAGTCCTTCTCCAGCAGCTCGGCCGCGGCGATCACCTCGCGCAGGATCGTGCCCGAGCCCAGCAGCTGCACGCACGGCGCCTTCGCCTTGCTCTTGCCCTTCCCCGATTCCCGATTCCCGATTCCCGAATCCCGGAACAGATACATCCCCTTGATGATCCCTTCCTCGCAACCGGCCGGCATGTCCGGGTGCTGGTAGTTCTCGTTCATCACGGTGACGTAGTAGTAGACGTCTTCCTGCTCCTGCATCATCCGGCGGGTGCCGTCCTGCAGGATTACCGCGACTTCGTAGGCGAAGGTGGGGTCGTACGACTTCACGTTGGGGATCGCGCCGGCCATCAGGTGCGAATGGCCGTCCTCGTGCTGCAGGCCTTCGCCGTTGAGCGTGGTGCGGCCGGCGGTGCCGCCGATCAGGAAGCCGCGCGAGCGCATGTCGCCCGCCGCCCAGCACATGTCGCCGATGCGCTGGAAGCCGAACATCGAGTAGTAGATGAAGAACGGCAGCATCGGCACGTTGGAGATGCTGTAGCTGGTGGCCGCAGCCATCCACGCGCCCATGCCGCCGGCTTCGCTGATGCCTTCCTGCAGCACCTGGCCCTTCTGGTCCTCGCGGTAGTACAGCAGCTGGTCGGCGTCCTGCGGGCGATACTTCTGGCCGAACGGCGCGTAGATGCCGATCTGGCGGAACATGCCTTCCATGCCGAAGGTGCGCGCCTCGTCGGCGACGATCGGCACCACGCGCTCGCCCAGCTGCTTGTCGCGCAGCAGCAGGTTGATGCCGCGCACCAGCGCCATGGTGGTGGAGATCTCGCGCTCGCCGGTGCCCTTGGTGATCTGCTCGAACGCCGGCAGCTCCGGCGCCTTGAGCTTCACGTCGCTGGTGCGGCGGCGCTGCGGCAGTGCGCCGCCCAGCGCCTTGCGGCGCTCGAGCATGTACTGCACTTCCGGCGAATCCTTGCCCGGGTGGTAGTACGGCACGTCGGCGAGCTTGTCGTCGGGAATCGGAATGTTGAAGCGGTCGCGGAAGTGCTTGACCGCCTCGGCGTCGAGCTTCTTCTGCTGGTGGGTCGGGTTCTGCGATTCGCCGGCCGCGCCCATGCCGTAGCCCTTGACCGTCTTGGCCAGGATCACCGTGGGCATGCCCTTGGTATTCACCGCCGCGTGATAGGCGGCATACACCTTGTGCGGATCGTGGCCGCCGCGGTTGAGGCGCCAGATGTCATCGTCGGACAGGTTGGCGACCAGCTGCGCGGTTTCCGGATACTTGTTGAAGAAGTTCTCACGCGTGTACTTGCCGCCGAAGGCCTTGCACGCCTGGTACTCACCGTCGACGGTTTCCATCATCAGCTTGCGCAACGTGCCGGTGGTGTCACGCGCCAGGAGCGGATCCCAGTAGCTGCCCCAGACCACCTTGATGGCGTTCCAGCCGGCGCCGCGGAACACGCCCTCCAGCTCCTGGATGATCTTGCCGTTGCCGCGCACCGGGCCGTCCAGCCGCTGCAGGTTGCAGTTGATCACGAAGATCAGGTTGTCCAGCCCTTCGCGGCCGGCCAGCGAGATCGCGCCCAGGCTCTCCGGCTCGTCGGTCTCGCCGTCGCCGAGGAAGCACCAGATCTTGCGGTCGCTCTTGGGGATCAGGCCGCGGTGCTCCAGGTACTTCCAGAACTGCGCCTGGTAGATCGCCTGGATCGGGCCCAGGCCCATCGACACCGTCGGCACCTGCCAGTAGTCGGGCATCAGCCACGGATGCGGGTAGGACGACAGGGCGCGGCCCTTGCCCACCACTTCCATGCGGAACAGGTCCATCTGCTCCTCGGCAATGCGCCCCTCCAGGAACGAGCGCGCGTACACGCCCGGGCTGGAATGGCCCTGGTGGAACACCAGGTCTCCCGGATGATCGGCGCTGGGCGCGCGCCAGAAATGGTTGAAGCCCACGTCGTACAGCGTGGCCGAGGAGGCGAAGCTGGCGATGTGGCCGCCCAGCTCGCCCGGCTTGCGGTTGGCGCGCACCACCATCGCCATCGCGTTCCAGCGGATCAGGCAGCGGATGCGCCATTCCATGGTGGCATCGCCGGGGCACTTCGCCTCGTTGCCTGGCGCGATGGTGTTGACGTATTCGGTGGTCGGATCGAACGGCAGGTAGCCGCCGGCGCGCCGCGTCGAGTCGACCATCTTCTCCAGCAGGAAGTGCGCGCGCTCGGTGCCGTCGTGGCTGATCACCGCATTGAGCGATTCGATCCACTCACGGGTTTCGGTGGGGTCGAGGTCCTGCTGGAGGATGTCGTCGAGCTGATCCATGGAGGTCTCCGCGGCGCCGGGGGGCGCGCCTGAAAGGGGGATGCATCGCCGGGGGTGCGGTGCAGCAATGTTCGAGTTTAGCGGCCGCGCGCAGCAGCCGCCAAACGCAGATCCGTGCGGTCGCGCATGGGCAGTGCGTCCGACCCCTGCGGCGGCGCGGCGGCTGCCGCACCGCCGCAGCGGTCAGCCGCGCCGCTCGCTCTGGTCGGCGCGGATCTGTGCATCCACGGCGGCGACGGCGGTCATGTTGACCACGCGGCGCGCCGTGGATGCCGGGGTGAGGATGTGTGCAGACTTGTCCACGCCCATCAGGATCGGCCCGATCGCCACGCCGTCGGTCATCACCCGCACCATGTTGTAAGCGATGTTGGCGGCGTCGAGATTGGGCATCACGAACAGGTTGGCGCGGCCGCTCAGCGTGGTGTGGGGGAACATGCGCTGGCGCAGCACCTCGTCCCACGCGGTGTCGGCCTGCATCTCGCCGTCCACTTCCAGCTTCGGGTAGCGCGACTTGAGGATCTGGTAGACCCTGCGCATCTTCGCCGCGCTGGGGTTGTCGTGGCTGCCGTAGTTGGAGTGCGACAGCAGCGCCACCTTCGGCTCGACGCCGAACAGCTTGAGGCGGTAGCTGGCCTGCAGCGTGGCCTCGGCGATCTGCTCGGCGGTGGGGTCGACCTGCAC
>DASUJJ010000029.1:0-20450 GCA_036279335.1 Dyella sp. | reverse complement strand
ATGGGCATGACCGCGGCCAGCTTCAGCACCGCCAACGCCTACATCGCCGACATCACGCCGAAGGAAAAGCGCGCCGGCGCCTACGGCCTGCTCGGTGCGGCGTTCGGCGTGGGCTTCGTGCTCGGTCCGGGCCTGGGCGGCTGGCTGGGCGCCATGCATCTGCGCCTGCCGTTCTATGTGGCCGGCTCGCTGGCGCTGTGCAATTTCCTCTACGGGCTGTTCGTGCTGCCCGAGTCGCTGCCCAAGGAACGCCGCAGCGCGCGCTTCGAGCTGCACACCGCGCACCCGATCGGCGCGCTCAAGCTGCTGCGCCGCACGCCCAAGCTGCTGGGCATGGGCGTGGCAAGCTTTCTGGTGTTCCTGGCGCATTACGCGCTGCAGATCACCTTCGTGCTGTACGCGGATTACCGCTACCACTGGGGGCCGCAGGCGGTGGGCCTGGTGCTGATGCTGGTGGGCGCCTGCGACGGGCTGGTGCAGGCGCTGCTGACGCGCCGCCTGACGCCGCGCTTCGGCGAGCGGCCGGTGCTGCTGTTCGGCATGGGCTGCGGCATTGCCTCGTTTGCCCTGATGGGGCTGGCCACCGAGGGCTGGGTGTTCCTGCTGGGCATTCCGCTGATGGCGCTGTGGGGGCTGTCGAACCCGCCGATCCAGTCGATCATGACGCGCCAGGTGGAGCCGTCCGAGCAGGGCCGCCTGCAGGGCGCCAACACCTCGCTGGGCAGCTTTGCCGGCATCTTCGGGCCGTACCTGTTCGCCCAGGTGTTTGCGTGGTCGATCGCGCCTGCCAGCCACGTGCACGTGCCGGGCGCGGCGTTCCTGCTGGCTGCGCTGCTGCTGGTGTTTGCGCTGCTGGCCGCCGTGCGCGCCACCCGTCACGGCGAGATCGAGCCGCTGCCGGCGCCGCCGCTCGATCCGGCCCACGCTTCCCACACCGCCGCGCTGCATGTCGCGACGAACGACCTTCCCTCCCACGAAACCACGGAGCACCACCCATGACGCTATCGATGTACCAGGCTTCCGTTCCGGTCGCCGTGCGCGCGCTGAGCAACCTCTCGGCCGTGCTCAAGAAAGGCCACGCCCATGCGCAGACCAAGAAGGTCGAAGACGCCACGCTGCTGCAGACCCGGCTGATCCCGGACATGCTGCCACTGGTGAAGCAGGTGCAGATTGCCTGCGACATGGCCACCCGCGGCATCGCCCGCCTCGCCGGCGTGGAGCCGGCGGCGTTCGAGGACAACGAGACCACCTTCGATCAGGTGTACGACCGCATCGAGCGCGCCATCGCCTACGTGAAGGGCTTCACCGCCGAGCAGATCGACGGCAGCGAGACGCGCGCCATCCATCTGAAGATGCGCTCGGGCGAGATGCACTTCGAGGGCCAGGGCTACCTGCTGGACTTCGTGCTGCCGAACCTGTTTTTCCACTGCACCACGGCGTACACGATCCTGCGCGAGGCCGGCACCGACATCGGCAAGCAGGATTTCCTCGGCGCCATCTGAGCTGACCCGCGCTCCCTCCCGGCGAGGGCCTCACCGCCGGGCACGGGGGCGCTGACTCAAGGGCAACACCGCTGCGCGTCACCTGCCGCGACGGAAGGTGACGCGACGCGTCAGGTCCGGCCCCGCGACGGGCCCTGCGCGCCCTCTGCCGCGTCCTCACGCTGCTTTTTGCTGAACGGAACGCTGTCCGGGCCGCCTTGCCGCGCACCCGCCGGCACCACGCTCGTGACGGGATCCAAGTCGCCACGGCGCCCTTTTCAGCGCCGCTCCCACGTGGCTGCGTCACCGCCCGGAACCGTTGTCCAGCAACGGTTGGCGAGCCATCTCGAATGCGCCCGGCACTGCTCCTTTACGCCGTGCAGGCAGCGCGACCATCGCGCATCCGCCTGTCGACGGCGATGGGTTGGCCTGCGCCAGCGCATGGCCATCCTGGCCCGGCAGCTGCGCAATCTGTGATTGACCTCGCATTTGCCCCGGCCGCGCTGGCCCGCGCCCTGCATCTTCTCTGGCGAAGAGAAAAGGCGGCTCTCCCACCCGATCCACCCGCTGCTTTCTCGCTTCTCCCCTCCACTACTTGTTCGTTCCTCCCTGCGAGCACACGGCCATGAACCAGATCATCGAATACATCATCGTCGGCGGTCCCCAGCACGGCATGGTGTGCCGCCATCCGCTGCCTTCCGTGCCGGCCGATGCGATTGCGATCTCCAGCAACGACGGCCAGCTGTGCCGTGTCGCCGCCCGCCGTCGCAGCAGCCATGCCGGCACCCGCCTGCTGTTGCTGCACCCGCAGGCCACCGGCGAACAGTTCCGCACCCTGCTCGCGGCGTGATCGCCCGCTGAGCCACGTTTTTCAGCCCCGGCGGGGAAGGTCCCCCCCACCCCCGCCAACCCCGCCGGGCGCTGACTTTTTCCCTCTCGCCGCCAGCCGGCACCCCCTCCCGCCACCCTGCCCGCGCGTCCACCGCGCGGGCGCGCCTTGTTCCGGCATGGCGCGGCCCGGACAATGACCGGATGGCTGCCCCGATGCGGCGGCCCTCCGACCGATCGACCGAGCACCCCCACGCATGCTGCGACTGACCGACCTCAAGCTGCCGCTGGATCACTCCGGCGCCGACCTGGAGCAGGCGATCCGCACGCGGCTCAAGCTCGGCAAGGACGGACTGCGCGGCTTCACCGTGTTCAAGCGCAGCCACGATGCGCGCAAGCGCGGGGCGATCGCGCTGATCTATGCGCTCGACATCGAGGTGGCCGATGAAGCCGCCGTGCTGGTTCGCTTCGCCGACGATCAGCACGTCGGCCCGTCGCCGGACACCCGCTACCGCTTCGTCGCGCAGGCCCCGGCCACGCTGGCGCACCGGCCGATCGTGATCGGCCTGGGGCCGTGCGGGCTGTTTGCCGCGCTGGTGCTGGCGCAGATGGGTTTCCGGCCGATCATCCTCGACCGCGGCAAGGCGGTGCGCGAGCGCACCAAGGACACCTGGGACCTGTGGCGCAAGCGCAACCTGCATCCGGAGTCGAACGTGCAGTTCGGCGAGGGCGGCGCCGGCACCTTTTCCGACGGCAAGCTGTACAGCCAGATCCGCGATCCGCTGCACCACGGCCGCAAGGTGCTGGAGGAGTTCGTGAAGGCCGGCGCGCCGGAGGAGATCCTGTGGATCAACAAGCCGCACATCGGCACCTTCCGGCTGGTGACGATGGTCGAGCACATGCGCGGCACGATCGAGTCGCTGGGCGGGGAGATCCGCTTCCAGCAGAAGGTCGACGACCTGATCCTGGAGGCCGAAGGCACTGATCGCCAGCGCATCCGCGGCGTGGTGCTGGCCGGCGGCGAGGAAATCCGCAGCGACCACGTGGTGCTGGCGGTTGGCCACAGCGCGCGCGACACCTTCGCCATGCTGCACGCGCGCGGCGTCTACGTGGAAGCCAAGCCGTTCTCGATCGGCTTTCGCGTGGAGCACCCGCAATCGATCATCGACCGCGCCCGCTTCGGCCCGCAGGCCGGCCATCCGCTGCTGGGCGCGGCCGACTACAAGCTGGTGCACCACGCGAAGAACGGCCGCGCGGTGTACAGCTTCTGCATGTGCCCCGGTGGCACGGTAGTCGCGGCCACCAGCGAGCCCGGCCGCGTGGTCACCAACGGCATGAGCCAGTACTCGCGCAACGAGCGCAACGCGAATGCGGCGATCGTGGTGGGCATCGATCCGGTCGACTTCACGCCGTTCGACGACAGCGGCTCGCCTCTGGCCGGCATCGCCCTGCAGCGCGCGCTGGAGAGCCGCGCCTACGTGCTCGGTGGCGAGAACTACAACGCACCCGGCCAGCTGGTCGGCGACTTCCTGGCCGGCCGACCGTCGCGCGAGTTCGGCGAGGTGCTGCCCTCGTTCAAGCCCGGCGTGACGCTGGGCAGCCTGGACAGCGCGCTGCCCGACTACGCCATCGCCGCGATCCGCGAGGCGATGCCCGCGTTCGACCGGCAGATCAAGGGCTTCGCCCTGCACGACGCGGTGTTCACCGGGGTGGAGACACGCACCTCCTCGCCGATCCGCATCAAGCGCGACGACTCCCTGCAAAGCCTCAACACCACCGGCCTGTACCCGGCCGGCGAAGGTGCCGGCTATGCCGGCGGCATCCTCTCGGCCGGCGTGGACGGCATCAAGGTAGCCGAGGCCGTGGCGCGGAGCATGGTGGGCGGCTGACGCGAGCATCTTCAACTCCAAGGTTGCAATGATGCATTTCAACCTGTAGATTGATTTACATGCAATCAACTCAGGAGTTGAATCATGCTCGCCACTCCGATCCGCCTGCCTGCTCAACTCGGCGTCCTGCTGCGCAACGCGCGACTGAGCCGTGGTCTTACGCAAGCCGACGTTGCCCGGGAACTGGGAATCACCGCACAGGCCCTCTCGAAACTGGAGAACAACGCGGCCAAGGCGTCCTTCGATCGCATTCACCGCCTGTGCCAGGTACTCAGTCTCGAAATGATGCTGCAGGAAAAGCCCGCAATGAATCTGCGCGACAGTGCCGGCGCGGAGTGGTAGCCATGGCGCAGACGCTCGCCCTAGATATCTGGATGAATGGCGCGTTCGTCGGCACCTGGGAGCGCCCGCGCAGCGGCGCCGACCGACTGACCTACGACGCCCGCTGGATCACCTCGCCGTTGGGACGTCCGCTGTCGCTCTCGCTGCCGTTCGGTCTGGCGTCCGGGCGGAACGGCGATAGCCACCGCGTGCTTCGCGGCGAGAAGGTGGCCTGGTATTTCGAAAACCTGTTGCCGGACAACGACCGCATCCTGCAGCGGTTGCGCGAGCGCTACGGCGCACGCTCCATCGCGCCGTTCGATTTGCTGGCCGCCATCGGTCGCGATTGCGTGGGCGCCATCCAACTGGTTCCCGCAGGATCTGAGCCGGGGGA
Organism: Dyella sp.; assembly: GCA_036279335.1. Classification (GTDB taxonomy): domain Bacteria; phylum Pseudomonadota; class Gammaproteobacteria; order Xanthomonadales; family Rhodanobacteraceae; genus Dyella_A. The sequence continues at coordinate 15,537 of DASUJJ010000029.1, read as the reverse complement.
TACCCGGCGCATCGACGCCGAGCCGCTGGATGAGGCCGGGGTCGCGCAGGTGCTACGTCATACCACCGTGGCACGGCTTCCCGGCGAGCGGCCGGACGACGACGCCTTTCGCCTGTCCATCGCCGGCGCACAGGAGAAAACCGCGCTGCTGCGCCACCACGGCCAGTGGTGCATTCCGCACGGCGCCACGCCTTCGACGCACATCTTCAAGCTGCCGCTGGGTCTGGTGGGCAACGTGCAGGCCGACATGCGCCAGTCGGTGGAACTGGAGTGGCTTTGCATGGAGCTGGTGCGCGAATTCGGCCTCCCAGTCGCGAACGTCGACATCGGACGCTTCGAGGATCAGAAGGCGCTGATTGTGGAGCGCTTCGATCGCGCCAAAGCCACCGATGGCGACTACTGGCTGCGGATTCCGCAGGAAGATTTCTGCCAGGCCAGCGGCCTGCCGCCCGACCGCAAGTACGAGAGCGACGGTGGACCCGGCATCGCCTCCATCATGGAGATCTTGCGCGGCTCGGAAAGCGCGGGCCTGGACCGCGCCAGCTTTTTCCGGACGCAGGTGCTGTTCTGGATGCTCGCAGCCACCGACGGTCACGCCAAGAACTTCAGCCTCACCCTGCTGGCCGGCGGTCGATACCGGCAGACACCGCTGTACGACATCCTCTCAACCTATCCCGTGCAAGGCCGCGGCGCCAACCGGATGGACCCACGCAAAGCGCGGCTGGCAATGGCCGTAGTGGGAGAGAATCGCCACTATCTGCTGCACGACATCCATCGCTGGCACTGGGTAGGCATGGCCGAACGGCTTGGCCTGCCCGACGGCACCGAGCCGATCGTCACCGAACTTGTCGACCGCGCCCCGGGTGCGCTCGACGCCGTAGCAAGACGTCTGCCGGAGGGGTTTCCCACCGCTCTATTCGACAGCGTCAGGGCCGGCCTGTTGGCCGCCGCCAAGCGCCTGGGCCGAGAGCCGGTTCGTCGCGCGGTCAGCCCAAGCTGAGCCACCCTTGCGCCTTGGCACGCGCGCGCATTGAGTCCCCGCCTCGCGCCGCCATATCGGCACGTTGTCCCCCATTCACGGATCGCTCCCATGACCGAGCCCAAAGCGCTGCGCATCGATTTCGTTTCCGACGTCTCCTGCCCGTGGTGCGCGGTGGGGCTGGCCTCGCTGGAGCGCGCGCTGGAGGCGCTGAAGGACGACGTGCGCGCCGAGATCCACTTCCAGCCGTTCGAGCTGAATCCGCAGATGGCGCCCGAAGGCGAGGACGTGGGCGAGCACATCGCGAAGAAATACGGCATGACGCGCGCGCAGCTGGCGCAGAACCAGGAGGCGATCCGCCAGCGCGGTGCGGCGGTCGGCTTCACCTTTGCCAACCAGGACACGCGGCGCATCTACAACACTTTCGATGCCCACCGCCTGCTGCACTGGGCCGAAGGCAGCGGCCATCAGCACGCGCTCAAGCGCACCCTGCTCGAGGCCTATTTCACCCACGGTGAGGACGTGGGCGCACACGAGGTGCTGGTTTGCGCGGCGGTGTCGGCGGGACTGGACGGCGACGAGGCACGCGCGGTGCTGGCCAGCGCACGCTATGCCGCGGAAGTGCGCGGGCAGGAGCAGTTCTTCCAGCGCGCGGGCATCCGCTCGGTGCCGGCGATCATCATCAACCGCGAGCACCTGATTTCCGGCGGGCAGCCGCCGGAGGTATTCGAGCAGGCGCTGCGCCAGCTCGCCGGCCGCGGCTGAGCCTGCTCAGGCCAGCGCGCCGAGCCAGTGCGCCACCGAGTGCGGGCGTCCCAGCAGATAGCCCTGCCCGAACTCGCAGGCCATGCTGCGCAACAGCGAGCGCTGGCGCGGTGTCTCGATGCCCTCGGCGATCACCTGGATCTCCAGCGCGTGCGCCAGCGCGAGGATCGCCTCGACCACGGTGGAGCTGTTGGTGGAGCCGGCGTCCATCGCCTGCACGAAGGTCTGGTCGATCTTGAGCATGCGCAGCGGCAGCGAATGCAGGTAGTTCAGCGAGGAATAGCCGGTGCCGAAATCGTCCAGTGCCGCGCCCACGCCGGCATGGCGCAGGCGCTCCAGCGTGCCGCGCACGCGCTCGGGGTCGTCCAGCAGCGAGCCTTCGGTGACCTCCACGATCACCCGTGACGGCGCCAGCGCCGTGCGGGCGATCATCGCCAGCAGGCGCTGGTCGAAATCGGCGTGGCGCAGGTGCAGCGCCGAGACGTTGAAGGTGAGAAAACTGCTCTTGCCGGGCAGACGTGCCATGGCGGTACAGGCACGCTCGAACAGCTGCCAGTCGATCAGCTCGATCTGCCCGCAGTCCTCGGCCACCTTGAGGAACGCGCCCGGCAGCAGCACGCCGCGCTCGGGATGGTGCCAGCGCAGCAACGCCTCGTAGCCCACCAGCTCGCCGGTCTGCAGTCGGCAGATCGGCTGCAGGTAGGGCTGGAACTCCTCGCGCTGCAACGCCTGGCGCAACTCGCCTTCCATGCCCAGTTCGTCGACCAGGTTCTTTACCAGCGTGTCGTCGAACAACGCGTAGCGCTTGCGACCGAGCTCCTTGGCCCGGTACAGCGCGATGTCCGCGTCGCGCAGGAGCTCGTCCGCCTGGCCGTAGCCGTGATCGCCCAGCGCGATGCCCAGGCTGGCACTGGGCTGCAGCTCGCGCCCGACCACCGGCAGCGGCTCGCCCAACGCCTGCAGCACGCGGTTGGCCACCGCCACGGCGGTCTCCGGGCCGTCGACGCGATCGAGCAGGATCGCGAATTCGTCGCCGGACAGGCGTGCCACCACGTCCGGCTCGCGCACGCAGCCCTGCAGGCGATGGGCGACTTCCTTCAGCACCGCGTCGCCGGCCAGATGGCCCAGGCTGTCGTTGATCACCTTGAAGCGGTCCACGTCGATGTACAGCAGCGCGCAGCGCACGCCGCGGCTTTCCCGCACCAGCGCCAGGCAGCGCTCGATGCGCTCGCGCAGGTGGTCGCGGTTGGGCAGGCCGGTCAGCGGATCGTGCATCACCTGGTGCTGCAACTGCTGCTGGATCCGCTCGCGCTCGCTGATCTCCTTGCGCAGCGCGCGGGTGCGCTCGTGCACGCGCAGCTCCAGCTGCGCATACGCGTGCTGCAGGGCGTCGGCAACACGGCGACGCTGCAGGCTGGTGGCGATCTGCGAGGCGACGAAGCCGAGCAGCTCCTGCTCCGCCGCGCCGTAGGTGATCTGCTCGGTGTAGCTCTGCACCGCAACCACACCGATCGCATGGTCGCCGTCCCACAGCGGCACGCCGAGCCAGCAGATCGACGGCGTGCCGGTGGAGTCCGCGTCGATCTCGCCGCGTTTGATCATGCGCTCCATGCCGGCACGATCGACCACCAGTGCCCCATGCTGGAGCACGTACTCGCTCAGGCCGCGGCCGAGCGGCCGGCCCTCGTAGGGTTCTCCCGTCGCGTCCACCGCATAGGGAAAGGTAAGCGTCTCGGCACGCTCATCCACCAGACCGATGAAGAAGTTTTTCGCGTTGATCAGGCTGCCCACGATCGTGTGCACCTGCTGGTAGAAGGTCTGCTGGTCGATGTCGGCAGTGGCCAGCTGGGCAATCTGGAACAACGCCGCCTGCAGGCGCTCGGCGCGCTGACGGTCGGCTACCTCCTGCTGCAGCCCATGGTTGAGCGCGGCCAGCTCCAGCGTGCGTTCGCGCACGCGGCGCTCCAGATCGTCCTTGCCCTGCTTGCGTTCCAGCGCGATCAGGATGTGGCTGCCGACAAACTGCAGCAGGGCACGGTCTTCGGCGGTATAGCGGATGCCTTCCTCGTACGTCTGTACCACCAGCGCGCCGCAGGCCACGCCGTCGCGCAGCATCGGCACGCCGAGCCAGTCCAGGCTGTCAGGGCCGACCAGCCGCTGCGCGCCACCGAGCTGTGCATCGAGCTCCTCGCCGGTGCCCATCAGCGGTTGCCCGGTGGTCAGCAGGTGCCAGGTGAGCGTGCCGTGCCAGCGCGCCACCGGCATCTCGTCGAGCTCGGGGCCCACGTCATCCTCGGAGTCGGCGTAGTAGAGGAAACGCATGCTGCCGCGCTCGGCGTCGTAGCGCACGATGAAGAAGTTCTCCGCGTACATCAGCGTGCGGACGATGCCGTGGATGCCCCGCAGCATGTCGGGCATCTCCAGCTCGGCGCCGGACAGATCGGAGATGCTGAGCAGCGCGCGCTGCAGGCTCTCGGAGCGCTCCAGCTGATCGTGCGAGTGCTGCAGATCGGTCAATTCCAGCGTGCGCTGCAGCTGGCGCCCGGCCAGTTGCAGCAGCGGCATGGGCAGCAGTTGGTCTGGCGCCTCGTCCGCCGCCGCGTCGTCGCATCGAACCAGCAACACCGCCGCCCCCGGCCGGCACAGGCGGCAGGCGAGCAGCGCGTGCCGCACATCGCGCTGCGGTAGCTCGCTGTCCAGCGCGCGTTGCACCAGCGCCAATTCCGCCTCGCCCAGCCGATGGGCCGGGCGGCATTCCGGCTCCGCCTGCCCCGGCAGCCACCACAGCACGCTGGCCGACCGGCAAAGCGGGACTGCGCGCACCATGTCCACGATGACCGCCGCCACCGCCGCAGGGCTGGATGCTTCCAGCAGGCGCTCCAGCCAGGCCACGGGGCTGGCGGTCAATGGCCCGGACATCGGTTCGCGCTGCTGTACTTCCATCATCCTCTCTTGAATACGGACCACTGCGGCAACGCGGCGCCCACGACACAGGCCATGCCCGGCGGATCCGATAAACTGGCCCGCCCTGACCGGTCGGTGCAGGCCATGCTGCGCCTGTTATCCATCGACCGTCCAATATAGAGCTTTACCCCGTGCTCACCGACCCGATCAAGGACGCCATCCGCGCCGCCTACACCCGCCTCAAGGACGGGCTGCCGGGCTTCCGCGCGCGCGCTTCGCAGGGCCGCATGATCGCCGAGGTGGCCAGGGCGCTGGCGGAGGAAGGCGGCGCGGCGGTGATCGAGGCGCCCACCGGCACCGGCAAGTCGATGGCCTACCTGATCGCCGGTCACGCGGTGGCGCGGGCGCAGAAAAAGAAGCTGCTGATCGCTACCGCCACGGTGGCGCTGCAGGAGCAACTGGTGCAGCGGGACATCCCGCTGTATCTGTCGCTCAACAGCATCGAGGCGAAAGTGGCGCTGGCCAAGGGCCGCGGCCGCTACGTGTGCCCACGCAACCTGCTGATGGCCGGCAACAGCCTGGCCGCCGACGCGCAGCTGGGGCTGGGCTTCGACACCGACCTGGCGCTGTGGACGCGCCCGCCCGACGCGCGCGACAAGCACGCACTGGGCAAGCTGCTCACCGCGCTGGACACCGGCAGCTGGGACGGCGACATGGATGCCGCGCCCGAGCCGGTGGGCGACTTGCTGCGCGGCATGATCACCACCAGCGCGGGCGGCTGCACCAGCCGGCGCTGCGCGCAGTTCATGGGCTGCCCGTTCTTCGCCGCACGCCGTGCGGTGGCCGACGCCGAGATCATCGTGGCCAACCAGGACCTGGTGCTGGCCGACCTCACCATGCCCGGCGGCGAGGAGGACAGCTGGGGCGGCGTGATCCTGCCCAAGCCGGACGAGACGCTGTACATCTTCGACGAAGGCCACCACGTGGCGGCCAAGGCGATCGACCGCGGCACCGCCGAGGTGTTCATGGGCGCGGCGGTGCGCCAGTTGAGCCGGCTCGGCCGGCAGGTGCACGCCGCCTACTCGCTCACCGACAAGGAATCGCTGGGCAAGCTCAGCCTCGACCAGGGCGACGAGAAACTGCAGGAACTCAGCGAGGCGCTGGAGGAACTGGAGCGCGAGATCCGCCTGAGCTGGGTGCCCGATCCCGGCGAAAGCGAGCCGATGTACCGCGGCTCGATGGGCCAGCTGCCGGAAGGCTGGGTGGAACACGCAAGGGTTCTGGCCGTCTATACGGCCGAGGTGCAGCGCTGGCTCAACGCCGTGCGCCGCGCCGTGCTGGAAATGAGCGAGGGCGGACCGACCCAGGAGGCGCTGTCGCGCGAGCTGGGCATGGCGCTGGAGCGGCTGGAAAAGCAGTCGCGCTGCTGGCGCGCGTGGTCGGCCAGCGACCGCGAGCACGCGCCGCCGCTGGCGCGCTGGGTCACCCTCGCCAACGACCAGCAGTTGGTCTGCCACGCCTCGGCGGTGTCCGCCGCGGGCATGCTGCGCAACGTGCTGTGGGGCAACGCCAGTGGCGTGGTGATGACCTCGGCCACGTTGAGCGCCGGCGGCAACTTCCGCCATTTTGCGGACTCCGTGGGACTGCCCGACGAGGCCGTCACGCTGAGCCTGCCCTCGCCGTTCGATCTGGCGACGCAGGCGCGGTTGGAGGTGCCGGCCATGCGCACGCTGCCCGATGCGCGCGACGCGCACGCCGAGGAAGTGGGCGAGTGGCTGGCGGAAAATCTCGACTGGGATGCCGGCAACCTGGTGCTGTTTACCTCGCGCGTGAAGCTCGACCGCGTGCTGCAGAAGCTGCCCATCGCGATGGTGCGCAAGGTGCGCGCGCAGGGCTCGCTGGGCAAGTCGCAGCTGGTCGCCGAACACTGCGCCGATATCGAGGCCGGCAAGGGCAGCACGCTGTTCGGGCTGGCCTCGTTCGGCGAGGGTCTCGATCTGCCGGGCAAGTTCTGCGAGACGGTGGTGATCACCCAGCTGCCGTTCGCCGTGCCCACCGACCCGGTGGGCGCCACCTACGCCGAGTGGCTGGAATCGCGCGGGCGCAATCCGTTCATCGAAGTGACCATTCCCGAAGCCACGCGCCTGCTGATCCAGTACTGCGGCCGGCTGATCCGCAACGAGACCGACCGCGGCCGCATCGTGCTGCTGGACCGCCGCGTGGTGGTGAAGCGCTACGGCGAACGCATGCTGCAGGCGCTGCCGCCGTTCGAGCGGGTGATCGAGCGCGCTGCGTGAGCGCCGGGCGCATCCTGCGCGCCGACGCGCTGGTACCGGTGCCCTGGCGCAACGGCCAGGGCGTCACCCGCGAGATCACCGTGATGCCAGCGCGCGCAGGCCCGGACGATTTCCGCTGGCGCGTGAGCCTGGCTGATGTGGTGGGACCGGCGCCGTTTTCGCGCTTTGCCGGAGTGGACCGGGTGATCGCCCTGATCGACGGCGCCGGCTTCCGCATGACGCTGGACGGCGCGCAGGTCCACGACCTCACCACGCCGTGCGTGCCGTTCGCCTTTCCGGGCGAAGCGGAGGTGGCCGTGTCGCTGGTCAACGGCCCCACCCGCGACTTCAACCTGATGCTGCGGCGCGGCCGCGCTACCGGCGGCATCGAGGTGTGGCGCGAGCCGGAGACGCACCGCCTGCCCGCCGACCTGGTGCTGCTGCATCTGGTGCACGGCCGCGCCGAGACGCCGGACGGCATGCTCGCGGCCGGCGACAGCTGGCTGCCGGGTGCGGGAGCGCGCTCGGAGACCCGCCTCGACGGCACGGCCCTTGCCGTGCGGGTGCGCGTCGCCGGTTGAGCCGCCGCTACACTCGCGGCATTCCCTCGGGTGTGGAGCAACGACGATGGCGATGCTGATCCTCGGTCTGGCGCTGTTCCTCGGCGTGCATTCGATCCGCCTGTTCGCCGACGGCTGGCGCACGCGGCAGATCGCCCGCTTCGGCGCTCACGGCTGGAAAGGTCTTTATGCGCTGGCGTCGATCGCCGGTTTCGCGCTGCTGGTGTGGGGCTTCGGCCTGGCGCGGCAGCACCCGGTGGTGGTGTGGGTGCCGCCGATGGCGCTGCGCCATCTCAATGCGCTGTTCACCCTGCTCGCCTTCGTGCTGCTGGCGGCCGCCTACGTGCCGGGCAACGCGATCAAGGCGCGGATCGGCCATCCGATGCTGGCGGCGGTGAAGCTGTGGGCCTTCGGTCACCTGCTGGCTGCCGGCATGCTGCACGACGTGCTGCTGTTCGGCGCCTTCCTGATCTGGGCGGTGGCCGATTTCATGGTCTCGCGGCGGCGCGATCGGGCCGCGGGCGTCAGCTACCCGAAGGGGCCGGCGTCGCGCACGGTGCTGACGGTGGTGATCGGCGTGGCGGGCTGGGCGGCGTTCGCGTTCTGGCTGCATGTGCTGCTCGTTGGGGTGAGCCCGTTCGGCTGAGGGCGTATCCTGCCCGCTCCGCTACCGCTGCCTGCGAGGTGCGCCATGGTCGGCTTTCTGCTCTGGTTGCTGCTGCTGGTGTTCTGCTGGCCGATCGCCTTGCTGGCGCTGGTGCTGTACCCCATCGTGTGGCTCATCGCGCTGCCGTTCCGGCTGGTCGGGATCACGGTGGGGGCGGTGTTCGCCTTCCTCGGCGCGCTGCTGATGCTGCCCGCCCGCGTGCTGCGGGGCCGTCCGGCGGTCTGACCCGATGGAACGGCCCAGCTCGCCGGCCTGCGTGCGCAATCGCGAGCCGATCCTGGCCGTGCTGCAACCGTGGTTGGCCGATCGCCGGCGCGTGCTGGAGATCGGCAGCGGCACCGGCGAGCACGCCGTGCATTTCGCCGCGGCGATGCCACAGCTGGTCTGGCAGACCTCCGACCGGGAGGAGTATCTGCCCGGCATACGCGCGTGGCTCGAACACGCCCAACTGCCCAATACGCCACCAACAGTGACGCTGGACGTCAGCGACTGCTGGCCGCAGGGTCCGTTCGACGCGGTGTTCACCGCCAACACCCTGCACATCATGGGTTGGCCCGAGGTGCAGCGGCTGTTTGCCGCACTGCCGGCGATCTGCACCGCAGACGCCCGACTGGCGATCTACGGCCCGTTCCACGAGCGCGGCCAGCCCACCTGCGCCAGCAATGCGGCCTTCGATGCCGCGCTGCAGGCGCGCGACCCGCGCATGGGCCTGCGCGAACGCGCGGCCGTGGACGATCTGGCGGCGGCGGGCGGCTTCAAGTTGCAGCGGGTGGTGCCGATGCCCAGCAACAACCTGTGCATGCTGTATCGGCGGGAGGCCTGAGCGGGCCGCGGCGCTGGCACGGCTTTCGCAAGGCATGCCGGACCCACCGGCTGTCCGCCCACCCCGAGGAATTGCGCCATGAACTGGTCCCTTCCACTGCCCGCCACCCTCAGCGCCAGCGTCGCCCTGACGGTGCCGACTTCGCCCGCGATCAAGGCGGTTCCACGGCTTGAGGTCGCGCAATTGGCCGGGCGCTGGCACGAGATCGCGCGACTGCCCACGCCGCTGCAGCGACTCACCGATCGCGACATCCGGCTGGACATCGAGCCGCTGGACGCGGAGCAGTACCGCCTGCGGCGCAGCTGCAACGAGCCCGACGGCAGCGAGCGGCGGCAGGATTTCCACGCGCGCCGGCGCTACCCGGTGCAGGAACCCGGGCAGTTCCAGCGCACCGCGGCGCCCGCCTGGGCACAGTGGCTGCCCTCGACCTGGAAGGACCTGTGGGTGATGGCGATCGACCGGCAATACCAGTGGCTGATGCTGGGCGAGCCGCGACTGCGCGAGCTGTGGATGTTCGCCCGCGAGCCGCAGATGGAGCGTCAGGTGCTGGAGGCGCTCAAATCCACCGCGCGCGGCCTGGGCTACGACCTCGCTCCGCTGATCGTCAGCGGCCAGCTGCGCAGCTTCCAGATGGTGTGACGCGCGCGCGGACTTGGCAGCGCGACGTCGGCCGTTCACCATCGTCGGCTCTCTTCCGCAGCGGCCCACGCCCATGGCTTCCACCCTCCGCACGCCCTGTCCCTGCGGCCGGCCCGCCGAGTACGCGCAGTGCTGCGGTCCGCTGCACGCCGGCACGGCCATCGCCGCCACCGCCGAGCAGCTGATGCGCTCGCGCTACAGCGCCTACGTGCGGGGCGACGAACCCTATCTGCTGGCCAGCTGGCATGCCAGCACGCGACCGGCCGCGCTGGACCTCGCCGCGCAGCAGCCCGCGCCCACCTGGCTGGGGCTGGAGGTGAAGCGTCACGTGCCCGATGGTGACCGCGCGGTGGTCGACTTCGTCGCGCGCCTGCGCCACGGCGGCGGCAAGGCGCAGCGCATGCATGAGGTGAGCCGGTTCGTGCGCGAGCACGGACGCTGGTACTACGTGGACGGCGACCTCGGCGGCGGCTGAGCGGGGCTCAGAAGCCCGCCACGCCGGCTGCGCGCAGACGTGCCGCCAACGCCTGCACGTCCTCGTTGGCGAAGAAGGCGCGCAGCCGCCTGGCCCGCGTGGCGCCCACGCCGTCCATGCGCTGCCAGTCCGCCTCGCTGCGGGCGACCAGCGTGGCCCAGTCCGGCGCCGACGCGTCGCCCATCGGTGGCGGTGCCAGCGCCGTCAGCCAGCGGGCGAAATCCGCCTCGCGCGCGGCGGCAAAGACCCGGCTCAACGCCGCCGCGCGCTCCGCGCCGATGCCATCGACGGCAGCGAGCTGCGCGGGCGTGAGGCGCATCCAGTCCAGCAGTCCGTGCAGTTGCCCGGCATCAATCAACTGCTGCCACAGTGCGACGCCGACGCCATCGAGATCCAATCCGTGAGGCCCGCCCAGCCACGCCAGTCGGGCGCGGAACTGCGCCTCGCAGCCCGGCCCGGGATGCCAGCAGCTCAGCGCGTCGTGCCTGGCAGCCGGCACCTGCACCGGCGCACGCTCCCGGGTGCGCCACACCACCTCGTCCAGGCGCGGGATGGTGAGCCCGGCCAGCGACACGCTCACGCGATCCCCCGGCCGCACGTCGAGCGCGCGCCAGCGTTTGAGCGAACCCACGCTCACGCGCTGCACGCGATGGTCGTCCAGCTGCACCGGTTCCAGCTGCAACACCACGCTGACCCGGCCGCTGCGGCCGGTGCGAAAATCCACGCCGCGCACCGTGGCCAGCGCGCGGGCGGCGGGGTATTTCCACGCTACCGCCCAGTCCGGCGGTGCCGCCTGCCAGCGGCTGGCTGGCGGGCGATGGCCCTGGCGCAGCACGACGCCGTCGGCGGCAAACGGCAGCGCCTGCCGATACCAGCGCTCGCGCCAGTGCGTCGCCTCGGCCAGCGTCGCCACCGGCTGGGTCAGCGCCGCGCTGTCGGCCAGGCCCATCGCGCGCAGTCCGGCCAGGCGCGCAGCCATGTCGTCCGGCCCGGTGGGCCAGTCCCACACGAACAGGCCGATCTGCGCGGCGGTGGCGTCGTCGAGCTCGCCTCGCGCCAGCGCGCCGGCCACCTTGGAGCGGGCGTTGGCGCCGCCGTCGCGCGCCTGCACGTGGCCGCGCAGGCGCCACACCAGCTCGCCTTGCAGCACCACGCGCGCTGGCGCATGGGGCAGTGTCTTGGGCACTGCGGCGATGCGGCGGGCGGCGGCGGTCCAGTCCGAGCCGCGCGCGCCGTCACCGCGGCTCACCGCCTCGCGCAGCGCGCCGTGCTCGTACAGCAGGGTGACCGCCACGCCGTCGGCCTTGGGCTGGATCCACAGGTCGCGTCCGCCGCGCGAGCGCATCCAGGCCTGCACGGCGTGCGCATCGGGCAGCTTGGCCAGCCCGGTCTGCACCACCGGGGCGCGCACGCTGCCACCGGCCTCGGCCAGGTGCGGCAGGTCGGCCGGCGCCTGCGCGGGAAAGCACGCGCGCCAGTCGTGGAACTGCGCCAGCGCCTGGTCGTAGATGGCATCGTCCACCGGCGAGCTGCCCTCCACCCGATAAGCGTGATTCCACGCGGCGAGGCGATCGTGCAGGGCGGCGAGCTCGCTGCGGGCGCGCGCGGGCGACCAGTCGGGACAGGCCGCCCGCAGCGGCGCGGCGACGCACAGCAGTCCCATGACGAACGCGATCCCTCGACAAAGCATGGCTGGCCTCCCCCGGCGCGCTCCGGCGCCCGTCCGGCAAGCCTAGTCACAGCATCGCCGCGCACGGCAGCGGTTGCGTGCCGGGTGCGCTGTAGGGTCGCGCTGCATGCGCGCTAAAGCCTTTGCCGACGTGAGCTCAGCCGGCGGTGCCGAAGCGCAAATCGGTTTGGCCGTCCGGACGTCCGTTCGGACCGAACCGCTGCTCGACGATGCGGCCCGCACCACGATGATCGATCAGCACCAGCGTGCTCGCCCGCGTGCCGTAGCGTTCGCCGCGAATGAACGCCGACGACAGCCAGCGCTCGCGCTCCAGGCCGATGCCGGTATCGGGCAGTTGTTCATCCGGTGCGGGGCGCTCGTCGGCCAGCGCGGTGAACAGTGGCTCGATGTCGTCCGCATCAGCCTCCAGCCAGGCCTGCAGCCGCTGCATCAACACCCGCGTCTTGGGCCACGGCGTGTTGAAGTCGGCATTGGACAGGCCGTGCACGCCCGGCTCGATCGGCTGCAGCCGCGGCACCGGCCGGTTGCCGAGATAGAAGCCGTCGCGCTCGTCGAAGGTGAGCAGGTTGAACGGCCGGTAGTGGGCCGCATCGGCGCGTAGTTTTGCGGCGTGGGCGGGAGCGTCCTCCGCGCCGGTGAGGTAGTCCACCGCCAGCAGTCCGCGCGAGCGGCCCAGCTGCGGATCCCGTGGATCGCGCACGTTGGTCACCACCGCGCAGCGGCCCGCGTCGGTCACGCCCAGCCAGGTGCCGCCCGCCTCCAGATCGCGCCCGGCCGCCATCGAGGTATCAGGCCAGCGCGCCAGCGGCTCGGCGGGTCGACCGTGGAATTCGTCGCGATTGCCGGCCAGCACGAGCCGCCAGCGGGGATGGACGTTCCAGGCGAAGGCGATCAAACACATAGGGCGAGGAGTGAGTGGTGAGGAGTGAGGAGTGAGAGGTGGAGTGGAGGAGTAACCGTTATAGCTCGCTCCGTCCGAACGTGGGCAGGTGCATCACCCCATTTGCGGGAAGCTCTTCATCACGGCTGGGCAGTGCCGCCACCGACAGCACATGAGGCATGCGGCCCCTCTCACTTCTCACTCCTCTTCACTCACTCCTCGCCTGGCCCATGGCGGCGCGCCTCATCGCCCGACATATCAGCCGAAGAACCAGTAGCACACGGCGATGGAGGCGAGCACGCCGGCCAGATCCGCCAGCAGCGCGCAGCCCACCGCGTGGCGCACGCGGCGGATGCCCACCGCACCGAAGTACACCGCCACCACGTAGAACGTGGTTTCGGTGCTGCCCTGGATGGTGGCAGCGAGCAGCGCGGGGAAGCTGTCCACGCCGCTGTGATGGATCGTCTCGATCAGCATGGCGCGCGCCGCGCTGCCGGACAGCGGCTTGACCAGCGCGGTGGGCAGCGCGTCGACGAAGCGCGCGTCCAGCCCGGCGTGCTGCACCGCCCAGCGCACGCCGTCGAGGGCGAATTCCAGCGCACCGGAGGCACGCAGCACGCCCACCGCGCACAGCATGGCGATCAGGTAGGGCAGCAGGTCCTTCGCCACGTCGAAGCCCTGCTTGGCGCCGTCAATGAAGGTCTCGAACAGCGGCACCCGCTTGTACGCGCCAGCGCACAGGAACGCCACGATCACCCCGAACAGCATCAGGTTGCCCAGCAACGACGACAGCGAGGCCAGCGCCGCCGCCGACAGCGAAATCAGCAGCGCGATGAAGCCGCCCAGCACCAACGCGCCGCCGAGCAGCCAGGCCAGCACCACCGGGTCGGCCAGCTTCAGCCGCTGCATGAAGGCCACGCTCAGCAGGCCGACCAGCGACGAGGCGCTGGTGGCCAGCAGGATCGGCAGGAACACCAGCGTGGGATCGTGCGCGCCGGCCTGCGCGCGATACATGAACACGGTCACCGGCAGCAGGGTCAGCGAGGAGGCGTTGAGCACAAGGAACAGGATCTGCGCGTTGCTCGCCGTGTCCGTCGAAGGATTGAGCGTCTGCAGCTCGCGCATCGCGCGCAGGCCAATCGGCGTGGCGGCGTTGTCCAGCCCCAGCGCGTTGGCGGCGAAGTTGAGCGTGATCAGCCCCACTGCCGGGTGCCCGCGCGGCACCCCCGGCATCAGCCGCGCGAACAGCGGCCCGAGCACGCGCGCCAGGCGATCGACCAGCCCGGCCTTCTCGGCGATTTGCAGGAAGCCCAGCCACAGCGTGAGCGTGCCGAACAGCAGCACCATCACCTTCACCGACAGCTCGGCCATGTCGAACAGCGCTGCCACCACGGCGGCGAACACGCCCTCGTCGCCGCCCACCAGCCAGCGCGCCAGCGCGGCCACCGCCGCCACGAGGAAGAAACCGAACCAGAGGCGGTTCAGCATGGGATGACGCGATCGATCAGCAAGGGCATCCGCCCATTCTCGACCAGCACGCCAGGCGGTGCCAGCGCCATGGGCCCAGTTTCGCCCGTCGCCCGCGCGTTGCACACTCGCTCCGTCCGCCGGCATCGTGGCCGGAACGAGGAGGCGCCATGATCCGCAGGCATCCACTGCGCGTGCTGCTGGCAGGTTTGATCGCGCTGGGCGCCGGCTCCGCCGCGGCCCAGGACAACAAGGCATGGCACGACGCCCAGGTCGCCGCCGCCGAGCACTCGGAGCGGATCATGGCGACGGCTGCGCGGCACAAGGATCTGCTCGCGCAGTATCGGGTGATGATGGACGCGGCCGCCTCCGCACCGGCCGACGACCGCGCCTTCAACGTCATCTTCAGCCAGTACCTGAGCTGGTATCAGAGCTTTGTCGGCGACTATCCGAACGCGCAGGCCAGCTACTCCATCGGCCAGCCGGCGCAGCCGGACGACGCGCCCTCGCCGCTGGCCGCGGGCTGGCAGATGCAGGCCGCGCGCGAGGCCATCGCCCGGCTCGCCAAGGGTCGCCGGGTGGTGCTGTTCAACGAGGCGCACAACGTGCCGCTCACGCGCACGCTGACGGTAGCGATGCTGGCCACGCTGCGCGCCGAGGGCTTCAACTACTTCGCGGTGGAGACGCTGTACGGCGACGACCACGCGCTGGCCAGACGCGGCTACGTCACCGCCGACAGCGGCTTCTATACCCGCGAGCCGATCTACGCCGAGATGGTGCGCAGCGCGCTCAAGCTCGGCTTCACCGTGGTGGCCTACGAGTCCGACCAGCCCGGCACCGCCGACGAGCGCGAACGCACCCAGGCGCGCAACCTCTATGACCGCGTGTTCCGCCACGATCCCAAGGCGCGGCTGGTGGTGAATGCCGGCTACGCGCACATCCAGGAGAGCGGCGCCTACCTCGGCGGCCGCAGCATGGCGCAGTACCTGCAGCAGCTCGATGACATCGACGCCCTGACGGTGGAGCAGACCATGCTGATACCGCATCCGCAGGCGGAGCAGGACCACCCGTGGTACACCGCGGCGATGGCCGCACGCCATCCCGACGAGCCGTTCGTGTTCGTCGACCACGACGGCAAGCCGTGGTCGCTGCGCCCGGGCTACGACGTCAGCGTGTTCTTTCCGCCGCCTCGCCTGCGGCGCGAACGCCCCACCTGGCTGAGCCTGTGGGGACTGCGCCGGCCGTACTTCATCAGCGGCGATGCGGCCTGTGCGCAGCGCTGGCCGTGCCTGGTGGAAGCGCTGCCTGCCAACGAAGGCGACGACGCGGTCGCCGCCGACCGCCTGCTGTTCGACCCGCCGGCCAGTCAGCCGCCCCTGCACGACCGGCTGCGGCCGATGCGCGGCGCCACC
>DASUJJ010000028.1:0-7025 GCA_036279335.1 Dyella sp. | reverse complement strand
CGAAGCCTATGCGCAACGCCTGTACGCCGCGCTGCACGAGCTCGACGCCCACGGCTACGACTGGATCGCCATCGACCTGCCGCCCGACGAGCCCGCCTGGGCCGCCGTGCGCGACCGGCTCAAGCGCGCCATCGCGCGCTGATCACGCGACGACGCAAGGCAGCTGCGCGCGCCTCAGGCGGCTGGCGCAGGCCACGGACGTCCGCGGTAGATCGCGTGATCGGCCAGGGCGAGCATGGCGTGATCCTCCACCGTGTCGCCGTAGGCGTGCACCCGCGGGTAATCGCACAGCCGGAATCGTTCGCTCACTCTGGCGGCCTTCGCCGGGCCGGCACAGTCACCGCCGCGATACGCGCCGGTGAGCCGACCCCGCTCCACTTCCAGCTCGCTGCAGATCAGTTCCAGTCCGTGCGCGCGGCACCATGGCACCAGATACGCATCGAGCGACGCCGACACCACCACGATACGGTCGCCGCGCTCGCGGTGCCAGGCGATGCGTGCCATCACATCGGGCCGCAGCACGCGTGGCAGGCGCTCGCGCGCATAGCGCTCGCCCAGAGCACGGATCGCTGCCACATCCCGGCCACGCAGGACGTGTGCAGTGACCTGTCGCCGCACCGCCGTTCCCGAGACAAGCCCGAGCTTGTAGCCCAGCCACGGCCACAGCAGCCGCCGCCACGCGCGACGCCGAAAAGCAGCCGGACTGATGTAGCCGAGGAACGGCGTGTAAGTGTCGCCGGTGGTAATGGTGCCGTCGAAATCGAACAGGGCCAGATCCATCGCATGCGGTCATCCATGAAGGGACGCGCAGCATACGCGACGGCAGCCGGGCTCGCCGGCGTGCGCCGGCTTGGGTATCATGCGCGGGTCATTGGGGAGTAGCCGCTCTTCGTTCGAAGAGGCTCGCGTCAACACACTTGGCCCACCGGCCATGGCGCAAGCAGCCCACCTGCCTGGCAAGACCTTTGACCACACGTCTTCGCATGGGCCGGGGAGACGTGTGGTCAACCGTCTTTCGACCGGCCCCGGACGTATCCCATGGAAGCTCTGCTCGTATCCGCCGGCGTCGTCGCCCTTGCGGAAATCGGCGACAAGACCCAGCTGCTCGCCTTCATCCTTGCCGCGCGTTTCAAGAAGCCGCTGCCGATCATCGCCGGCATCTTGTGCGCCACCATCGTGAACCACGGCCTGGCCGGTGCGCTGGGCGCGTGGATCACCTCGGTGGTCAGCCCCGGGGTGCTGCGCTGGGTGCTGGGCGCCTCGTTCATCGGCATGGCGATCTGGACGCTGATCCCCGACAAGATCGAAGAAGAAGAAACCCAGGTGGCCAAGCGCGTGGGCGTGTTCACCGCCACGCTGGTGACGTTCTTCCTCGCCGAGATGGGCGACAAGACGCAGATCGCCACCATCGCCATGGCCGCGCACTACCCCAGCGCGCTGATGGTGGTGGCCGGCACCACGATCGGCATGCTGATCGCCGACGTGCCGGCGGTGTTCGTGGGCGACCGTCTCGCCGCGAAGATCCCGATGAAGCTGGTGCATTCGATCGCCGCGGCGATCTTCGCGCTGCTGGGCATCGCCACCTTGCTCGGTGCGGGCGCGAAGCTGGGGTTCTGATCACCGACCTTGGTCGGGGCAAGAGCGAGGCGACGGGCCGATACACTGGCGTGCCACCCCAAGGAGGCCGCCACCGTGCTGAAGTTCTACTACCACCCCACGCCCAACCCGGCCAAGGTCGCGCTGTTCCTGGAAGAATCCGGCCTGCCCTTTGAGCTGGTCCCGGTCGACACCCGCAAGGGCGAGCAGCACGCGCCGGCGTACACGGCGATCAATCCGAACGCCAAAGTGCCGGCGCTGGTCGACGGCGACGTCACCGTGTTCGATTCCAACGCGATCCTGCTCTACCTCGCCGAAAAGACCGGGCAGTTCCTGCCGCCGGACACGGCGGTGGATCGCGCCGCGATGCTGTCGTGGCTGATGTTCGTGGCCACCGGCATCGGCCCGTATTCGGGCCAGTGCGTGCACTTTCGCCACTACGCGCCGGAGCCGAAGGAGTACGCGCTGAACCGCTACGACTTCGAAGCGTGGCGGCACTGGAAGATTCTCGATGCGCACCTGGCCGACCGTCGCCACATGGTCGGCGAGTGCTACACCATCGTCGACATGGCGGTGTGGGGCTGGGCGCGGATGGTGCCGTACATCCTCGGCGGGGACGGCGCGTGGGCGCGGCTGCCGCATCTGAGGCGGCTGTTTGACGCGATCCAGGCGCGTCCGGCGGCCCAGCGCGCCGAAGCGCTGAAGGAGCGCCACACGTTCAAGACGGCGGTCGATGCAGACGCCCTTTCGGCGCTGTTTCCGCAGAACGCGCGGCTTGGCGGCTGACGCCTGATCGGCGCCGGCTCAGGCGCCCTTGCGCGCCGCCTTGAGCCGGCGTGCGCTATCGCGCACGTCGACATCGAACAGCAGCGCCAGCGCCTTGTCCGGAGCGCTGCCCGGCACGTTGAACTGCAGCCCTTCGCGCGTGGGCAGCCGGGCCGCCAGCTCGCGCACCGCCGCGTCCGGCAGATGCAGTTGGCATTGCCCGGCTGGACCGTCGATGTGCGCTTCTGCCTGCGCGTGCAGCTGCAGCGCGAGGTGCAGCGCAAAGGCCTCACCGGCCTGCGTGACGGCGTTCACCGCGTCGCCGCGAAGCAGCGCGCCGAGCTCGTCCTCGTCGATCCGTACGCGCAGCTGCTGGCCATCGAACTGGAGTTTCATGGCGTGGGCCTCTTGCAATCAGTGGACCGGGCGCAGCGGCAACACCGCGCCGGCATCGAGGCTGGCGACCTGCACGATGCGTCCGGCCGCGCAATCGCCGGCATCCTCGTCGAGCACCACCCAACCATCGGCCTGCGCGAAGGGCAGGATGCGGAACGGCTGCTGCTGCGGCATCACCCGCGCATGCAGGCGGCCATCGGTACCGAGCGCAAACGTGGCGCGCAGGAAGTGGCGCAGCCCGACCTTGGGTTGCTGGGGCGTGTCGAGCACGGCATGCAGCACCGGCTCGTCGCCCTGCCCCAGCATGGCGCGCAGCACCGGCGCCACGAAGAAACGCATCCCCGCGGCCACCGCCATCGGCGTGCCTGGCAGCGCCATCACCAGCGGCCCGCCGGGCAAGGTGGAAGCGAGCAGCGGCTTGCCGGGGCGCATCGCGACCTTGTGGAACAGCTCGGTGGCGCCCAGCTGGCGCAGGGCATCGGGCACGAAATCGTAGCGGCCCATCGACACGGCGCCGGTGCTCACCACCAGGTCCGCACCGTCGTCTTGCGCGCGGCGCACCGCATCGGCGTAGGTCACCGCAGTGTCGTCCACCACCTCGCACGACAGCACCTGCGCGCCGGCCAGCGTCAAAGCCGCCGCCAGGTAGGGACCGTTGGAGCTGTAGATCTGGCCATCGACCAGCGGCTGTTGCGGATCGACCACCAGCTCCTTGCCGGTGCCGATCACCACCACGCGCGGACGGCGCACCACCTCGATCTCCGCCACGCCGATCGCGGCCAGCAGCATCAGCGCTGCCGGCTCGATCCGCATGCCGGCCTCAAGTGCGACGGCGCCCTGCGCCACATCGACGCCGGCATGGCGAACGTTCTGCCCTTCGCTGAGCTCGTCGCGCAGGCGGATGCGCAGCGGCGTGCCGTCCGGTGACGATTCCAGCAATTCGGTGCGCTCCACCGCCACGACGGCATCGAGCCCATCGGGCAGCCGCGCGCCGGTCATGATTTCCCACGCGCCGCCGTCGGCGCGGCGGGCCGCATCCCCCGCGGCCTGCGAACCGTGCACGGCGTGTTCGCTGCCCGCTTCCAGCGGCTCGGGCGCGGCCAGCGCGTAGCCGTCCATCGCGGCGTGGTCGAACGAGGGCAGCGCAATCGGGCTGTGCACCGGAGCGGCCAGCACGCGGCCAAGCGCGTCGCGCACCGCGCAGCGCTCGGCGGGGAGGCGCGCAGCGACCGCAAGCAACTGCGCGATCGCGTCCTCGTAGCGGATCATCGGTGCATCGCCATGCGCAGCATCAGGATGCGGCCGGCGTGGCGAGCGCTACCACGCCGCCAGCCAGCGACCACGCATCGACGCCGCGCTGGCGCAGCGTGCGTGCCGCGTGCGCACTGCGCTTGCCGCTGGCGCATACCAGCAGCACGGGGCCATTGATGCCGGCCAGCGAGCAGGCGGCGATCTCGCCCGAGGGAATGCGCAGCGAGGTGATGTGCAGCGGCGCGGCGGTGATCTCGTCGGCATCGCGCACATCGACCACCGCATAACCGGAGGCGATGGCCTCGTCCAGCTGGTGGAAGTGCCGCTCGATGTCGCCCTCGGCCTGCGCCTGCTCCAGCGCACGGCGCGCGACCGCCACACAGCCGCCGTGCAGTGCGCAACCCTGCGCCGCGTCGATGGGCAGTCGCTGGCTGGTGCCGTCGAGCAGGTTGACCAGCTGCAGCGCGTGATCTGCCGGTTGCGGCAGGCCGAGCAGCAGCTTCAGCGCTTCCATCGCCTGCAGGGTGCCGAGTACACCGGGCACCGGCCCGAGCACGCCCGATTCCACGCAGCTGCCGGCCAGGCCGGGCGCCGGCGGATCGGGCCAAAGGCAGCGCAGGCAGGGTTCGCCCGGTACGGCGGTGACCACCTGCAGCTGGCCTTCGTACTGGTAGACGCTGGCCAGCACCAGCGGGGTGCCGGTGAGCACGGCGGCGTCGCTGGCGAGGTAGCGGCTGGCGAGGTCGTCGGTGCATTCGACCACCAGGTCGTACTGCGCGAACACGTCCACGGCGGTGTCCGCAGTGAGCGGCTCGGCATAGGTGTGCACCTGCACCGTGGGGTTGAGCGCGGCGACGCGGCGCGCGGCCAGGTCGACCTTGCGCTGTCCGACGTCGCGGGCGTCGTACATCACCTGGCGATGCAGGTTGCTCGCATCGAGCACGTCGTGGTCGACGATGCCCAGCGCGCCCACGCCGGCCCCGGCGAGGTAGCTGATCACCGGCACGCCGAGGCCGCCGGCGCCGATCACCAGCACGCGCGCGGCGGCGAGCTTCGCCTGGCCGGTGTCGCCGACGT
Source organism: Dyella sp. (assembly GCA_036279335.1). Taxonomy (GTDB): domain Bacteria; phylum Pseudomonadota; class Gammaproteobacteria; order Xanthomonadales; family Rhodanobacteraceae; genus Dyella_A. Next base: position 1,940 of record DASUJJ010000028.1, on the reverse strand, counting down.
CGCGCAGGCGGGTCTGGCGGGAGTAGTCAGGGGTGAAGGGCTTTTGCTCGTCGCTGTTGTGCTCGTCATCCCGGCGCAGGCTGGGATCCGGTGACTTCGTGTCGGCATCAAGACGCTGGACCCCAGCGTTCGCTGGGGTGACGGCAGCAGAGTTGTCGGCTTCGTGATGCGTGTGCGCATGGCCGTGGTGATGACCGTGCACATGCGGCGCCTCCATCTCGTGTGCGCGCTCGGTGTGCGAGCAGGCGACCCAGGCGGTGTCGCCTTCGAGGTAATGCTCTTTCTTCCAGATCGGCAGGCGGTGCTTGATCTCGTCGATGATGTAGCGGCAGGCGCGGAACGCCTCGTCGCGGTGCGGGGCGGAGGCGCCGATCCACACGGCAAGGTCGCCGATCTTCAGATCGCCCACGCGATGCACGGCGCTGGCCGCCAGCACGCCGTAGCGTTCGGCCGCCTCGGCCAGGATGCGCTCGCCCTCGGCGATGGCCAGCTCGGTGTAGGCCTCGTACTCCAGGCCGCTGACTTCGCGGCCCTCGTTGTTGTTGCGCACCCAGCCCTCGAACGCGCAGAAGCCGCCGCTGCCGGGATGCTGGAGCTCCTCGCGCAGCTTGGCGAGATCGGCCGGGGCCGCGGTGAGGTCGAAGCGCATCATCCGCCGGCCACCGGTGGGATGAAGACGACGGTGTCGCCCTCGGCGAGCGCGCGGTTCCAGTCGCTGAACTGCGTGTTGACCGCCACCTTGAGCGCGTCAATCGGCAAGGAGAAACCGTGGCGCGTGCGCAACTCTTCGTAGAGATCGCGCAGGGTGACGGCGGCGGTACTCACCTGCTCGGCGCTGGCGCCAGCCTGTTCGCGCAGCTGCGCGTAGTACTGCAGGTTCACGCGGGTCATGGCTGCGACTCCAACTGGCGCTGCATCTGTGCGAATTCCTCGGGGGTGTTGATGTTGTCCAGCGCGTCGCCGGGCACCGGCAGCAGCACGATGTCGGACTGGATCAGCGCCTTGCGCGGGCAGTAGCTGCCAGCGTCGAAGCGTGCCTTCAGCCGCGCGTGGCTGGACGGCTCCCACAGCGCGCACAGCGGCTCGGGCAGGCCGTCGAAACGGCTGGTGAAGACGGTGGCGTCCTTCGCCGGATCGCGCGCGGCGATGAGCTCGCGCAGCGTGGCCTCGTCCAGCCGCGGCAGGTCGCAGGCGATCACCAGCCAGGCCGCCTCGGGGTACGCGTCCTGCGCGGACAGGATGCCCGCGGCCGGTCCGACCGCATCGTAGCTGTCGACCAGCTGCGGCAGCTGCGCGCGCAGGGGGTCGTCGCGCTGTGTCTCGCGCACCGAGACGAACGCGCGTTCGGTGACCGCCGACAGCACGCGCCAGGCGCGCAGCAGCTGCGGTTCGCCGGCGTAGCTGAGCTGCGCCTTGTCGCGCTGCATGCGCTGGCTGGCGCCGCCGGAGAGCAGCAGGCCGTAGATCGGGGCAGTGCTCATGCGCCGGCCTGCCGGAAATCGAGATCGCTCTTGCCGCCGGTCTTGCCGAGCAGGCGCACCTCGGCGATGACGATGTCGTGCGACATCGCCTTGCACATGTCGTACAGGGTGAGCGCGGCGACGCTGGCACCGGTGAGCGCTTCCATCTCCACGCCGGTGCGGCCCTCACAGGACACCGTGCAGACGATGCGCGCCTCGACGCCTTCCATCGCGATGTCGATGTGGCACTTGTCCAGCGCCAGCGGGTGGCACAGCGGGATCAGCTGCGAGGTGCCCTTGGCGCCCATCACGCCGGCGAGGTTGGCCACCGTGAGCACCGCGCCCTTGGGCGTGACGTAGCCCGCGCCACGCAGCTGTGCGGCGACCTCGGCGGGAAACACCACGCGCGCCTGCGCCTGCGCGGTGCGCCGGGTGACGGCCTTGCCGCCGACGTCGACCATCTGCGGCTGGTGGGCGTCG
>DASUJJ010000027.1:0-5778 GCA_036279335.1 Dyella sp. | reverse complement strand
ATGATGGTCCTGGCGCAGATCAGGGTGGGCTTGTCGCCTTGCGCGGTAGCGGCGGCGATCGCCTGCTTCACGGCCTCCGCATCATGTCCGTCGACGCCGCGGATCACGTTCCACCCGTACGCTTCGAAGCGCGCCGGGGTGTCGTCGGTGAACCAGCCGTGCACCTCGCCATCGATCGAGATGCCGTTGTCGTCGTAGATCGCCACCAGCTTGCCGAGCTGCCAGGTGCCGGCCAGCGAGGCAGCTTCGTGCGAAATGCCTTCCATCAGGCAGCCGTCGCCAAGGAAGACGTAGGTGTGGTGATCGACCACATCGTGGCCGGGGCGGTTGAAGTGCGCCGCCAGCACCTTCTCCGCCAGCGCAAAGCCGACCGCGTTGGCCAGCCCCTGGCCGAGCGGGCCGGTGGTGGTTTCCACTCCCGGCGTCTCGCTGGCCTCCGGGTGGCCGGCGGTCTTCGAATGCAGCTGGCGGAAGCGCTTCAGCTGGTCCATCGGCAGGTCGAAACCGGTCAGGTGCAGCAATGCGTACTGCAGCATCGAGCCGTGGCCGTTGGAGAGCACGAAGCGGTCGCGATTGAACCACTTGGGGTTGGCCGGGTTGAACTTGAGGAAGTCGTTCCACAGCACTTCGGCGATATCGGCCATGCCCATCGGCATGCCCGGGTGGCCGGAATTGGCCGCCTGCACGGCGTCCATGGCAAGGGCGCGCACGGCGTTGGCGAGTTCGCGGCGGGTGGTCATCGGCATCTCCGGAAGGGGCGTGAAAAACGGCTATTGTCGCCGATTCCCGCTGGCCCCGTGCACCCACGCCGTGAAAGCCGCCCGCGGCCGCCCCTGAATGCAGAGCGCGCCCGCGCCCGTCTAGGCGCCGCACGATTAACTACGTCTTAACTGTCCCGGCGCAAATACCGGAACGCTTCAGGCGCAGCTTCGTTCAATGGCCCCCGCGCTCCTCCCCCAGCGCCCTGCCGAACGTGTCCCCACGCGACGGCAGCAAAAACCATAAGAAGGAGTTTCCTCCATGAAGAAGTCATTGCTCGCCCTTGCTTTCGTTTCCGCCGGCGCCTGCGCCCTCCCCGCCCTCGCCCAGGACGCCCCCGCCACCACCGACAGCGCCACGGCGCCGACCGCGATGGGCAACTATCAGCCCAACCAGGCCGTGGGCAGCGGCAACTGGTTCCTCAGCGGCAGCGTGGGTCAGGCGCACATTTCGCAGGGCCCGTACGACGACCACCCGACCGCCTACGCGATCAACGGCGGCTACCGCTGGAAGGTCGGTCCCGATCTGGGTCTGGGTGTCGAGGTGGGCTACAACGACCTGGGCAATTTCAAGGTCAAGAACGCCTTCAACGGCAACGACGTTAACCTGACCGACCAGCGCAACGCCGTGCGCGGCTGGACCGCGGGCGTGAATGGCCGCATCGACGTTTACCGCGGCCTGTACGTCAGCGGTCGGGCCGGCCTCTACGGCTGGGAGTCGCGCGGCTACCAGGATCCGCAGGCTACCAACCGCCAGGACCTCAGCAACGTCGACTTCTACGCGGGCGCCGGCGTGGGCTACGACTTCAACGACCACTTTGGTCTGGGCCTGTCGTACGACTTCTACCACGCGGACCAATCCGGCGTGAGCCTGAGCACCGACACCGCGTCGGTCACCGCCGAATACCGCTTCTGATGCGAGCAGGGCGCCGCCGCCGTGCGGCGCCCTGAGCCGGCCGAATAATACTGTACTGGCCGGTATTGCATCCTTCGCGAACGACCCTACCTAGGTGAAGCGCGCCGCTCATCGCGCGCTCTCCGCCAGCCGTGCGGCGCTCCCCACGCCCCGGCTGCGAACAAAAACAAGGATCCCCCATGAAAAAGACTCTGCTTGCTTTCGCCCTCGTTTCCGCCGGCCTCGTGGCCGCACCCGCCGCCTTCGCGCAGAACGCTGCCGCCGCCAACGGCGGCTGGTTCGTCAACGGCAACGTCGGCCGCACCTCGATCAACAAGGGCCCGTACGACGGCAACGACACCGGCTACGCGATCAACGGCGGCTACCGCTGGGCGGTGAGCCCGAACGTGGCACTGGGCGTGGAGGCCGGCTACAACGACCTCGGCAACATCCACGTCAAGAACGCGTTCAACAGCAACGACGTGGTCGACAACGGCAAGTCGCAGCTGCACGGCTGGACCGCCGGCGTGAACGGCCACTTCAACCTGGATCCGAACTGGTACATCAGCGCGCGCACCGGCCTGTATGCGTGGAAGGGCCACGGCCTGAGCAATGATTCCAATCCGGTCCGCCAGGGCCTGGACGAGACCAGCTGGTACGCCGGCGCCGGCGTCGGCTACGACTTCAGCAACAACGTCAGCGTGGGCATCAACTACGACTACTTCGATGCCAAGAAGAGCAACGTCGACCTGAGCACCGACATGGTCTCGGTCAGTGCCGAGTACCGCTTCTGATCCATGGCAGGCATTGCCTCCACGCGTGACCGAGGACCCGCAAGGGTCCTCTTTTTTGACAGCTAATGTGATGTCTACGTTAAGATTGTGTGACCACCGCAGTGAGTGCGGCGGTTCCGGCCGATCGCCGGACAGGAGTTTCACCACACAGGGGCTTCACATGAAAAAGTACTTTGCTGCGCTGGCTATTCTCGGTGCCGGCGTCGCCTGCGCGCCCGCGGCCCAGGCCAAGGATCTGACCGGCTGGTTCGTCAACGGTGCTGCAGGCCGGGTCAACTATCACGCCACCATCGGCGGCACCGATCTGGGCAGCGATCACGGCACCGCCGGGATCGTCAATTTCGGCTATCGCACGCAGTTCATTGGCGTGGAAGCCGGCTACACCAACCTTGGCCACCTCAGCGGCTCCTACCAGCAGGACGGCTACGGCTCCAGCGCCCGCCTCTCGGGCGACGGCTGGACCCTCGGCATCAACGGGCACTTCAACCTCACCCCGCAGTGGTTCATTTCCGCACGTGGTGGCCTGTTCCTGTGGAAGTTGCACGCGCGGCAGACGGACTTCGGTCCGGGCTTCAGCGACACCACCAAGGGCAGCACGCAGTCGACCGACGGCTATGCGGGTATCGGCACGGGCTTCGACATCGATCGTCACTGGAGCGTCAGCGCCAATTTCGATTACTACCGCGTCTCCAAGCCGTCTGATTTCGGCAAACTGGACATCGGCAACCGCGTGTTCACGGTCGGCGCCGAGTACCGGTTCTGAACATTCGCCCGCGCCCGTCGAAGGGCACCGGTCGACCATGAAAAAAGGGGCGCTCAACCGAGCGCCCCTTTTTTCACGTCAGGAACCTGCAGCCGTTTAGCCGTTCCAGCGACCCAGGGCGGCCTGGCCGTTTTCGCGGGCGCGGGCGGCGACGGTTTTCTGCGCCTCGGCGTAGTTGGCCTTCATGTCCTTGGCCCACAGCTTGAGCGCGGCCTGCTGCATGGCGCGGCCGTAGGAGAACGACAGCGGCCACGGGTGCGGCCCGATGCAGTTCATCGCATTGAGGTGCGCGGTGGACTGCTCGTCGGTCTGGCCGCCGGAGAGGAACACGATGCCCGGCAGGGAAGCCGGCACGGTGCTCTTGAGCACGCGCACGGTGGCCTCGGCGACTTCTTCCACGTCGGCCTGCTCCTCCGCGTCCTTGCCCGCGATCACCATCGAGACCTTCAGGATGGTGCCCTCGAGCATCACGTTCTGCTCGTACAGCGCGTTGAACAGGCTGCGCAGCACGGCCTCGTGCACTTCGTAGCTGACGTCGATGCTGTGGTCGCCGTCCATGATCACTTCCGGCTCGACCATCGGCACGATGCCCGCTTCCTGGCACAGCGCGGCGTAGCGGGCCAGCGCGTGGCAGTTGGCCTCGATCGCGGTGGAGCTGGGGTTGTCATCGGAAATGTTGATCACCGCGCGCCACTTGGCGAACTGCGCGCCCAGCTTGACGTACTCGGCCAGGCGGTCGCGCAGGCCATCCAGGCCCTCGGTGACCACGTCGCCGGGGAAGCCGGCCAGCGGCACCGGGCCCTTGTCCACCTTGATGCCGGGGATGATGCCGAGCTTCTTCATGAGCTGGGTGAACGGCACGCCGTCCTTGGTCGACTGGCGGATCGTCTCGTCGTACAGGATCGCGCCGGAGATGTGCTCGTTCAGGCCCGGCGTGGTCAGCAGCAGCTCGCGGTAGGCGCGGCGATTCTCTTCGGTGTTCTCGATGCCGACGGCCTCGAAACGCTTGGCGATGGTCTTGGTCGACTCGTCGATGGCGATGATGCCCTTGCCGGGCGCAACCATCGCCAGCGCGATGCTTTCCAGATCTTCGATGCTCATGACGACTCCGTGGATTCGACGGCGGCCGCTCGACCGCGCCAGATGAAAGCCGCCCCCGGAAGGGAGCGGCCAGGCTGAAAGCGGCGGATTATAGGCCAGATCGCCTTGCGGCACCGGCGCGGCGGATGTCCCGCGGCGTCAGCCGGCGTCGTAGCCGGGCAGCTGACAGGGCGCCATCAGCGCCTGCTGGCCGGCCTTGTCGTCGGGTCCGTTGAAGGGCACCACGTAGTAGGTGTCGATCGGCTCGCCGGCGCGGTTGGTCAGCGACGGGCCGTAGGTGAAGCTTTTCACCGCGCTCTCGGCAACCTTGCCCAGGTCGCTGTCGGGCACCACCTTCACCGCCTTCACGTCGCGCGGCAGGCCATCGGAACCAATGGTGTAGGTCACCGCCACGCAGCCGGGCTTGTACAGGTTGCGGCCGCTGTTGGGCACGTCCACGCCGACGTGCTGGTTGAGCAGGATCCAGTAGCTGTTGAGCCTTTCCGGCGGCAGCCGGCGATTCTGCGCGGCGGCCGGAAAAGCCACCGCCATCGCCAGCAGGCAGAGTGGGAGCTGCACGCGAAGCAGGGTGTTCATGGAAAGCCTCCGGGGGATCGCGGGTGGGAGGCCCAGTCTAGTGCGGCACTGCGGGTTTGGCGCCACCCTCGGCGCGGCCACCGGGTGGTGGAACATCCCGCGCCGGCTTCGGGCAGCGGTCCCGAGAGAGACTGCCCTTCGACTTCGCTTCGCTACGCTCAGGGCGAACGGAAAGGTAGGGACGGAGGGTCGGATTCGCTGCGCATGGGGCGAACGGAAAGGTGGGGACGGAGGGTCGGATTCGCTGCCCTCGGGGCGAACGGAAAGGTGGGGACGGAGGTTCGGATTCGCTGCCCTCGGGGCGGACGGTGCAGGTGGGGGTGACCGATGATTCCGCGGCCGTCGACGTTGCCTGCGCCGGGTGCCAGCGGTTCGGCTCCGATGCGCAACCCGCCTCAGCCGTTCGTGCTGAGCGTAGCTCGCCCGCGCGAGCGAAGTCGAAGCACCTGCCACTCGCCCAACCCCTTAACCGCCAGCCTGGCGAGACTGCCCTTCGACTTCGCTTCGCTACGCTCAGGGCGAACGGAAAGGTGGGGGCGGAGGTTCGGATTCGCTGCGCTCGGGGCGAACGGAAAGGTAGGGACGGAGGGTCGGATTCGCTGCGCTCGGGGCGAACGGAAAGGTGGGAAGGAGGGTCGGATTCGCTGCGCTCAGGGCGAACGGTGCGGGTGGGCACGGAGGGCCGGCTTCGCGGCGCCTGGTGCGAGCGGTGCGGGTGGCGATCGTGGGGGACGGAACGCGCTTCGGCTGGCGGGCCTTCACTTGTGCAAGGCACCGGGTGCGGATGAAGCGATGCGAAAGGTCGTTGCGTGGCGCATTCGCACCCGGCGCATTACAGATCGCGCAGGCTGTCCACGATGCCGTCCGCGCCGACCGAGAGCAGCTTGAGCG
>DASUJJ010000026.1:0-3250 GCA_036279335.1 Dyella sp. | reverse complement strand
GATGGTGGCGCTCACCCACGCCTACGGGCTCAACAAGCCCGAGTACGACGCCAAGCTGATCGACTGGGCGCGCAATGTGGACAGCCACGTGCGCGAGCGCCAGAAGCAGGACGCGCTGTACCGCTGGTCGTGGTCGTACCTGAGCACGCAGGAGCAGTCGGCGATCGCCCGCGTCGCCAAGGCGTTCGGTGCAGGCGAGGCGGCACCGCTGGCGGCCTCGCTGAGCGTGGGCGGCAAGACGGAGGCCTCGCCCGATCGCCGCGTGTGGAGCCGCGACCTCACCGCTGCCGAGCTGAAGTCCGGCGTGAGCCTGCAGTCCACCGGCAGCGCGACCATCTTCGCCACGCTCGACGTCGCCGGCATTACCCAGCAGGCGCCGCCCGCCGACGACAGCCAGATCGACGTGCGCCGCCGCTGGTTCACCACCGACGGCAAGCCGTGGGACGGCGGCACGCTCAAGGAAGGCGACACGCTGATCGCCGAACTCACCATCGAGGCGCGCATGGACATTCCCGATGCGCTGGTCACCGACCTGCTGCCGGGCGGGCTGGAAGTGGAGAACCTCAACCTGTCCGGCGCGCAGCAGTGGGCCGGCGTAGTCATCGACGGCATCGACCTGGACCAGCACGACTCGGCCGCCAACGTGGTGCACGAGGAGTACCGCGACGACCGCTACGCCGCCGCGCTGAAGCTCGATCGCGGCGACGCGGCCCACGTGTTCTACCTCGTGCGCGCCGTGACACCCGGCACCTACACCGTGCCGCCGCCGCTGGTGGAAGACATGTACCGCCCGGCGCTGCGCGGCATCGGCAAGGCCGAGCCGGTGAAAGTCACCGTAGTCGAGCCCTGACCGCATGCTGGCCTGTAGGAGCGCACCCTGTGCGCGACCGCCTCTGGCGGCCACCCGCAAAGAGCTGTCGCGCACAGGGTGCGCTCCTACGGACGGGCAAACGCGACGGATATGACCGACGACCCTGCCGTATCACCATCGAGGCATCTTCGCCTCCGACGCTGGCTGCGACGGATCGCGATCGCCACCGTGGGGCTGCTCCTGCTGGCGGTGCTGCTCGACCGCCTGTTTCCACTCCACCTGCCGCCCCCCGATGGCGGCAGCACCGTGGTGCTGGCGCGCGACGGCACGCCGCTGCGTGCGTTTGCCGACAGCGACGGCGTGTGGCGCTACCCGGCCTCGGTTGACACCGTGTCGCCGCTTTATCTGAAAGCGCTTCTCGGCTACGAGGACCGCTGGTTCTACCGCCACCCCGGCGTCAATCCGTACGCGCTGGCGCGCGGCATCGCCGGCGGCCTGCTGCACGGGCGCATCGTGTCCGGTGGCTCCACGCTGACCATGCAGGTGGCGCGCATCATCGATCCGATCCCGCACACGGTCGGCGGCAAGGCGATCCAGATCCTGCGCGCGCTGCAGCTGGAAGCGCACCTGAGCAAGCGGCAGATCCTTGATCTGTATCTCAACCACGCGCCGTTCGGTGGACCCATCGAGGGTGTGGAGGCGGCGTCCTGGGCCTACCTCGGCAAGCCGGCGAAGAACCTCTCGCGGGCCGAGGCAGCGCTGCTTGCGGTGTTGCCGCAGGCGCCCAGCAGACTGCGGCCGGACCGCCATCCTGAGGCCGCCCGCGCCGCGCGCGACAAGGTGCTCACGCGCCTGCGCGACGAGGGCATCTGGACGGCCAAACAAATACGGGACGCACGGATCGAGCCGGTGGTCGCCCGTTCGCTGCACGCGCCACTGTCGGCGGCATTGCTGGCCGAACGGCTGCATCGCGAGCAGCCGGGCGAGCGGCGCATCACCACCACCATCGACGCCAACCTGCAGCGCGCCGCCGAGGAGCGCGTGAGCGGGTATCTCGCGCGCCTGCCGCAGCACACCAGCGCCGCGCTGCTGGTGGTGGACAACGCCAGCCACGAGGCGCGCATCTATCTGGGCACCAGCGACTTTGCCGATCCGGACCGGCACGGCTACATCGACATGGTGCAGGCGCCGCGTTCGCCCGGATCCACGCTCAAGCCCTTCCTCTACGGGCTGGCGCTGGACGACGGCCTGATCACTTCCGAGAGCCTGCTGGTGGACGCGCCGCAGGATTTCGGCGGTTACCGCCCGGGCAATTTCGACGAGGCGTTCTCCGGCCCGGTCGGCGTGGCCGAGGCGTTGCAGCGCTCGCTCAACGTGCCCGCAGTCGACGTGCTCGACCGGGTCGGGCCGAACCGCTTCGTGGCGCGGCTGGCTGCCGGCGGTCTGGACCTGGGCCTGCCGGCCGGCGCGCAGCCGAACCTGTCGATCATCCTGGGTGGTGCCTCGACGCGGCTGGAGGATCTGGTGGGTGCCTACACCGCGCTGGCCAATCGCGGCGTGGCAGTGGCGCCGCGCTACATGCCGCAGCAAGTGGCGCGACCGCGTCGCCTGTTGTCGCCCGGTGCGGCCTGGATCATCCGCGACGTGCTGGCGCACAACCCGGCCGACGTCGAGGGCGCGCCGCTGGAGGGCGCGGTCAACCGCCACGCCGCGGTGGCCTGGAAGACCGGCACCAGCTACGGCTACCGCGACGCGTGGGCGGTGGGCGTCACCGACCAGTTCACCATCGGCGTGTGGATCGGCCGCCCGGACGGCACGCCGTCGCCGGGCCAGTACGGCGCGATCACCGCGCTGCCGCTGCTGTTCCAGATCGCCGACATGCTGCCCTCGCGCGGCCCGGCCACCCGCTTCGCGCAGCCGGCCAGCGTGCGCTCGGTGGAGATCTGCTGGCCGCTGGGCGGCGCGCGGGCGGCCACCGATCCTTCCCTGTGCCGCCAGCACCGCAGCGCCTGGGTGCTGGACGATGCGCTGCCGCCCACCTTCGCCGAGCGCGACCTCGGTGCATGGTCGGCCGGGTTGGTGACGCTGCGCGTGGATGCGCAGGGCCGGCGCCTCAGCGCCACTTGCCACGGCGCGGGCGAGCATGCGGTGCAGCTGGCGCGCTGGCCGGCGCTGGCCACGCCGTGGCTGAGCCAGGACGACCGCGCCGCCTCCGCGCTGCCGCCGCTGGCCCCGGATTGCCCGGCCGACTCGCTGGACAACGCCAGCGCCATCCGCATCGCCGGGCTGGCCGACGGCGTGCGCCTGCGTCGCGCGCCCAACAGCAGCCAGCCGCTGCGCGTCACGCTCAAGGCGCTGGGCGCCACGGGCACCGTGCAGTGGCTGCTGGACGGCCGCCTGCAGGGCACCACCGAAGACGCACATTCCATCGCACTGGCG
>DASUJJ010000025.1:0-2110 GCA_036279335.1 Dyella sp. | reverse complement strand
CGCGACATCATCAGTTTCTCCATCGGCGTGCCGAACTTTCTGCCCGGCGAGCACGTGTACGCGGCGGCGCGCGAATCGCTGAGCCACGATTCCGGACAGTACGGCAGCAACCGCGGCGCCGAGGCGCTGCTGGATGCCTTCCTGCAGCACATCGAGGCGCTGGGCCTCACCGGCTACGGCCGCATGAACCTCTCCATTGGCATCGGTGCCAAGCAGGTGCTGTACAACCTGGCCGAGGCAATGCTCGACGAGGGCGACGAGATCTGCTTCGCCGCGCCGTTCTGGACCACCTACCGCGACATCGCCGACATCGTCGGCGCCAAGGCGAACATCCTTTACTGCGGCCCGGAGCAGAACTACAAGCTCGTTCCCGCGCAGCTGGAAGAGGCGCTGAAGCGCAAGCCCCGGGTGTTCCTGTTCAACAACCCGTCCAACCCCACCGGCATGGTCTACACGCGCGAGGAAATCGCCGCGCTGGCCGAGGTGCTGGTGAGGTATCCGGACACCTGGATCATCACCGACGACATCTACAACTCGATGGTGTTCGACGGCTTGGGCTACCACAACTTCGTGCACGCACGGCCGGAGCTGAAGGATCGCCTGGTGTTCGTCGATTCGCTGTCCAAGACCTATGGCATGCCGGGCTGGCGCGTCGGTTTCATCGCCGCGCCGGAGAGCGTCGCCAAGGCGGTCACCACGCTCAACTCCAACCACATCACCAGCCTGCCGGAAGTGATCACCGCTGCGGCCGTGGCCGCGCTTTCCGGCCCGCAGGATGTGCCGCAGGCCAAGTGCGCCGAGTTCGCCGCCAAGCGCGACACCGTGATGGCCGCGCTGAACGCGATTCCCGGCGTGGTCTGCCCGCGACCGCAGGGTGCGTTCTACGCGTTTCCGGATGTTTCCGCGGCCTTCGGCAAGCGCCACGGCGAGCTGGCCATCACCGACGACGTGAGCTTCTGCGCCGCGCTGCTGGAAGCCAAGGGCGTGGCCTGCGTGCCGGGCTCGGCCTTCGGCGAGCCGCGCGCCATGCGCATCTCCTACACCTGCCCGACGGCCCAGCTGCAGCCGGGCCTGGACCGCATCGCCCAGTTCTTCGCCGAACTCACCTGACCCCCTGTAGGAGCGCACCCTGTGCGCGATGCTTTTTGCCTTGATCGGACATCCGGTCGTCGCGCACAGGGTGCGCTCCTACAACGAACCTACCTCACTGAAGGAGTCCCACCATGAAAGCCCCCGTTCGAGTTGCCGTCACCGGCGCCGCCGGCCAGATCGGTTACGCACTGCTGTTTCGCATCGCCGCGGGCGACATGCTCGGCCCGGATCAGCCGGTGATCCTGCACATGCTGGAAATCACCCCGGCGCTGCCCACGCTGCAGGGCGTGGTGATGGAGCTCAATGACTGCGCCTTCCCGCTGCTGGCCGGCACCGTCGCCACCGACGACGTCAACGTCGCCTTCAAGGACGTCGACTACGCCCTGCTGGTCGGTGCGCGTCCGCGCGGCCCGGGCATGGAGCGCAAGGATCTGCTGGAAGCCAACGGCGCCATTTTCGGCCCGCAAGGCAAGGCGCTGAACGATCACGCCAAGCGCGACGTGCGCGTGCTGGTGGTGGGCAACCCGGCCAACACCAACGCCCTGATCGCCCAGCAGAATGCCCCGGACCTCGATCCCAACTGCTTCACCGCAATGGTCCGCCTGGACCACAACCGCGCGCTGAGCCAGCTGGCCGAGAAGACCGGCAAGCACTCCACCGACATCAAGAAGATGACGATCTGGGGCAACCACAGCTCCACCCAGTACCCGGACCTGCACCACGCCACCGTGGACGGCAAGCCGGCGCTGAGCCTGGTCGAGCAGAGCTGGTACGAGAGCGACTTCATCCCGACCGTGCAGCAGCGCGGCGCGGCAATCATCAAGGCCCGCGGCGCCTCGTCGGCCGCCTCGGCCGCCTCGGCCGCGATCGACCACATGCGCTCGTGGGCGCTGGGCACCGCCGAGGGCGACTGGGTCTCGATGGGCATCCCGTCGGACGGTTCCTACGGCATCGCCCCGGGCGTGATCTACGGCTATCCGGTGACGATCAAGAACGGCAAGTACGCGATCGTGCAGGG
>DASUJJ010000024.1:0-3734 GCA_036279335.1 Dyella sp. | reverse complement strand
GCCGGCAAGGAGGTCACTGCGGTGATCGAGCTGCGCGCGCGTTTCGACGAGGAGTCCAACCTCACCCTCGCCTCGCGCCTGCAGCAGGCCGGTGCGGTGGTGATCTACGGCGTAGTGGGGGTGAAGACGCACGCCAAGCTGATGCTGATCCAGCGCCGCGAAGGCAGCGAACTGGTGCGCTATGCGCACCTGGGTACCGGCAACTACCACACCGGCAACGCGCGTCTGTACACCGACTACAGCCTGCTCACCTCCGACCCGGTGCTGTGCGAGGACGTGCACAAGCTGTTCAGCCAGCTCACCGGCATGGGCAAGGTGCAGCCGATGAAGAAGCTGCTGCATGCGCCGTTCACGCTGAAGAAGACCCTGCTCGACCTGATCGCTCGCGAGACGGCGCACGCCGAGGCCGGCAAGCCGGCGCAGATCATCATCAAGGTCAATGCGGTGACCGATGCCAAGGTGATCCGCGCGCTGTACAAAGCCAGCATGGCGGGGGTGAAGATCGACCTGATCGTGCGCGGCATGTGCTGCCTGCGCCCCGGCGTACCCGGCGTGTCGCACAACATCCGCGTGCGCTCGATCATCGGCCGCTTCCTCGAGCACAGCCGCGTGTACTGGTTTGCCAACGGCGGCGAAGAAAAGCTCTACCTCTCCAGCGCCGACCTGATGGAGCGCAATCTCGACCGTCGCGTCGAGACCGGCTTCCCGATCGAGGGCAAGAAGCTGATCCAGCGCGTGCGCCGCGAGCTGGATCTCTACCTGGCAGACAACGCCAGCGCCTCGCTGCTGCAGGCGGACGGCAGTTACGTGCGGGCGCAGCCGGCGAACGGCCAGAGCCCGCGCAACGTGCAGCACCAGCTGCTGGAGAAACTCTGCGGCAGCGGGGCGGCGGCGAGTTGAACCCGGACGTTTGAACGACTGCCCCGGGGCAGATACGGCGCGGCATCCCTCGCCGACAGATCCATGTGGCGCGCAGAAGCTTGCGCGCGTCAGGCCGGAGGGACGCCGCGCGGTCTCCGGGACGGGTGCTGCTAAACGCGCCTGGAGCGGGCACGGTGCGCTTGGCCCGCCGCCGCTCACTCGCGCTGACCGGCATACTCATCGGTTGCAGAAGCCGGAGTAACCAGCTGCCCGGGCGAGTGAGATAGCCAGGTTGCCGAGCGTCCCGGCCGCGTCCATCCGGTCGTGGCACGTTTTCTGCTTTGCCGCAGGGTCGGCCTGCATGTTGCGGTCGCCCTGCCGGAGGCGACGTCATGCGCCCACCCACAGGGCCACGGCGCGGCAGACTGAAAAGTCGATGCCCAACGGCGGCGGCACGTGTGCAGAACACGCCGTGCCTGGCGGGAAGCATCATGCGTCGGGACCGGGGGGACGGATGCGCAACATCTGGCCGGAGGCCACCAAGTCGACACGATCAGCGCACCGGCTGCGCTGGCTGTGGCGTGCGGCCTGCGCGCTGATCCTGTTCTGCGGCAGCGCGCACGCCGCCACCGCGCTGAGCGGGGCGTGGCGGAACGTGCGCAACGACGACACCCCGGCCAAGGTGATGCAGGACTTTCGCCAGGGCAACATGAGCCGCTTCGACCCCGCCCGACTGCAGCGGCTGCCGCAAGGTGCGCTGGGCAGCTGGGTGGTGCTCGCGCCACAACCGCCATGGGTGCAGGAGGAGCGCGTACTCAGCATCTATCCCGCGCCGCTGGGCATGGTGACCCTTTACGACCACAACGGACCCAGCGTTTCACTCTCCCTCGAAGACTTCCAGGCCGCGGTTCACGGCCACGGTCGGCTGGCGTTTCCGCTGGGCAGCAACCGGCGGGCTTCCGAACCGCTGCTGCTGAAGTTCCAGCCGTCCGCACGGATTGCCGCACCGGTGAGCTTCCGGCTGCAGGGCTGGGCGAGCTATCTGGAGCAGGACGCCCGCTGGCTGGTGTTCGCCACGGCCGCCCTGGCGGTGATGCTGGCGATGGCGCTGATGGCGCTGTGCTTTGCGCTGATCCTGCGCGACGTCACCTTCGCCTGGTACGCCGGATACATCCTCTGCTACGCGGTAATCCAGGGCATCCAGACGGGCTTTGTCTATCACCCGCTGGAGCTGGAATGGCTGGTCGGGCTGTCGATCACCCTGGGCTCGGCCGCAGTGGCTTTGTCGGTGGCGTTTGCCTCGCTGTTCATGATCCGCTTCTGCGAACTGCAGCGCTTTGCCCCGCTGCTGCGCCTGCCCGTGCTGGCGCTGGCGATTGGCATGGTGGCGGTGGTGCTGATGCGCTGCAGCCAGTTGACTGCGCTTGAGGACCTCGGCCAGCTGCTGGTCAATCCGCTGCTCACGCTGGGCGCGGCGCTGCTGCTGCTGGCCGCGATCGTCGCCGCGCTGCGCGGCTCGCGCCATGCGTGGTTCTTCCTCGCTGGCTGGACGCCGCTGCTCGCGCTTACCGCGATGACCAGCGCGCAAGTCAACGGCGCGCTGCCCGGCCTTGCCTGGCTGAACGACGCGTCCCTGGCGGCCGGCGCCTTCGAGGCGGTGGTGCTGTCGTTCGGCCTGGCCGACCGTGCGCTGATGATCCGCCGCGACCGCGACGAGGTGCGCGTGCTGGCGGACAAGGATTCGCTCACCCAGTCGCTCAACCGCCGCGCCTGGAACGAAGCGGCCATTCAGGCCATGAGCGATCCTTCGGCGCGGCCGCAGGCGCTGCTGTTCCTCGATCTGGATCATTTCAAGATTCTCAACGACCGACGCGGCCACGCCGCCGGCGACGAGGCGCTGCAGGCCGTGGCGCATGCGCTGCGCGAGGAGCTTCGCCCCACCGACCTGTTCGGCCGCTACGGCGGCGAGGAATTCGTCGCCCTGCTCGACGGTGCCGGCGAGGAGGAGGCCATGCATGTAGCCACGCGGCTGTGCCGGCGCATCCATCGCATGGAGATTGCGGTGGACGAGGCCCATCCGCAGCTCACGGTGAGCATCGGCGTGGCGGTGCGCCGCACGAATGACTCGATCGACAGCCTGGTGGCCCGCGCCGACCAGGCGATGTACGACGCCAAGCTCGCGGGCCGCAACCGCGCCAGCCTGCAGCGGCCGCACGACGAAACGTCCGGGCCACGCCGCTCCGGCCGTCCCGGGCGCGCGCCACAGCACATGTCCTAGGGGTGCCCTGAAGCGCGCGTGCTGCGCCGTCAGGCCAGCTCGCGCGCCGCCGCCACCACATCGGCCTCGCCCGGCAACACCAGGAAGGCCGCACCGGCCAGCGGGGTGAAGGTATCGGCGCCCACCACGCGCTGGAGCGGCGTGGCGCCAAAGCCGGCCTCGACAATGGCAGTAATCACGCCCTCGCCCACGCCCGCGCTCTTGCGACCCTCGTCCAGCACCACGATGCGCTTGGCGCTCCTGGCCTGCGCCGCGATGAAGGCGTCGTTGAGCGGCGCCAGCCAGCGCAGGTCGACCACGCGTACCTTCCAGCCCAGCTCGCCCTCGATGGTGCGCGCGGCGCGCAGCGCCATCGGCACGCCGTTGCCGAAGGTGAACACCACCAGGTCCTCGGCGGCCTCGTGGTACACGCGACCCTCGCCCAGCGTCATCGCCTCGCCCGGCGCGGGATAGCCGAACTGCCACGCGCCGTCGCCGGCCTCGTACAGATCCTTGGTCATGTACAGGGCGATCGGTTCGAGGGAGGCGCAGACTCGGCCGTCCACGCGTGCCAGCGCCATCATCGTGCGCAGCATGGTGGCCGCATCGTCGCCGC
>DASUJJ010000023.1:0-3469 GCA_036279335.1 Dyella sp. | reverse complement strand
CGGGGTGGACGCATCGACCAGCGAAAACAGCGCCAGCATCGCCGCCACCGCGGTGGTGTTGGCGATCAACAGCCGGCGATAGCCCAGCCGCAGCAGCAGCCGGTTCACCACCCACTTGGAACTGATCGAGCCCAGCGCCTGCGGCACCATCATCAGGCCGGCCATGGTCGGCGACCAGCCACAGCCCACCTGCAGGAACAGCACCAGCAGCAGGAACATGCCGCCGATGCCAAGCCGGGTGAACAGGTTGCCCACCAGCGCCACCGACAGGCTGCGCACGCGCAGCAGGGTGAGGTCGGCCACCGGATACGTCGTGCGGCGGCTGTGCCACACGTAGAGCGTGCCCAGCATCACGGCGAGCGCGCTGCTGCCCGCCACCACCAGCCAGTGATGCACTTCCGCACCGGCTTGCTCCGACGCGGTGAGCAGCAGTGCCGAGGCCGCGGCGAACATCAGGAAGCCCGCCGTGTCGAACGGGCGCGCGTGCTCCAGCCGATACTCCGGCATGTCGCGCCGGTTCATCCACAGGCCGGCCAGGCCCACCGGCACGTTGATCAGGAAAATCAGCCGCCAGCTGGTGAACTCCACCAGCACGCCGCCCAGCAGCGGCCCCAGCACCGAGCCGAGCAGGCCGAAGGTGGCCACCGTGCTCATGGATCGCACGTATTCGCGCCGGGGAATGGTGCGCACCAGCACGTAGCGGCCCACCGGCATCAGCGAGGCGCCGCCAACGCCCTGGATGATCCGGGCGGCCACCAGCTGCGGCAGCGTCTGCGCCATGCCACACAGCAGCGAGCCGATACCGAACGTGGCGATCGCCGCGGCAAACACGCGGCGGGTACCGAAGCGGTCGCACAGCCACGGACTGGCCGGAATCAGGATCGCCAGCGTCAGCACGTAGCTGGTGAGCGCGCTGCGCATGCCCAGCGGCGTCACGCCCAGCGCCGTGGCCATCGCGGGCACCGCCGTATTGACGATGGTGGAGTCCAGCGCCTGCATGAAGAACGCCGCCGCCACCAGCCACAGCAAGCCGCGATGGGCGAGGCGCGACGCGGCGTCGGGCGTCACAGCGTCGTCGTCGACCGTGGGAGCCGCGGTCGGCAGGGAAGGGGGAGGGCACATCGCCCGCCATGATAATTGCTTGGGCAGGTATCGAGGCCGCGTCGCGCGGTGGGCAAGTCAGTACGGCTTCATTCGCGAGGGCGGCCGAACACGTGGGAAGCGCGGGGCGGTTCGCTAAACTGGCGCGTCCGAGGAGCCGCCGCATGAACCTTTTCGCATGACCCGCCATCCCGATGCCGCCACCCGCGCCGACGCCTTGCGCGCGCAGATCGAGCAGGCCAACTACCAGTACCACGTGCTGGACGAGCCGACGATTCCCGACGCCGAGTACGACCGCCTGATGCGCGAACTGGAGGCGCTGGAAGCGGCGCATCCGGAGCTGGCCACGCCCGACTCGCCCACCCGCAAGGTCGGTGCGCGCGCCACCGGCGGCTTTGCCGAAGTGCGTCATGCCATCCCGATGCTGTCATTGGGCAACGCCTTCAGCGAGCCGGGTGAGACCGACCGGGAGCGCTTCCGCGAGGTGGCCGAGTTCGAGCGGCGAATCGAGCAGACGCTGGACCGGCGCGAGCCGGTGTTCTCGGTGGAACCCAAGCTGGACGGCCTGGCGATCAGCCTGCGCTACGAGCAAGGCGTGTTCGTGCAGGGCGCCACGCGCGGCGACGGCGAAACCGGTGAGGACGTCACCGCCAACCTGCGCACGGTGCGCGCGATCCCGCTGAAACTGCGCGGCAAGGATTGGCCCGCGGTGCTGGAGGTGCGCGGCGAGGTGGTCATGCTGCGCAAGGATTTCGAGGCCTTCAACGAATACGCCCGCAGCCACGGCGACAAGACGCTGGCCAATCCGCGCAACGGCGCGGCCGGCTCGCTGCGCCAGCTCGATCCGGCCATCACGGCGAAGCGCAAGCTGAGCTTCTTCGCCTACGCGGTGGGCGTGGTGGAAGGCGGCGAGCTGCCGCCCACGCATTCGCAGACGCTGAAGCAACTGCGCGAATGGGGCTTTCCGGTGTCGCCGGAGGTATCCACCGCGAAAGGCTTCGACGGCCTGATCGCCTACTACCGTGCGATCGGTGCCAAGCGCGACGCGCTGCCGTACGACATCGACGGCGTGGTCTACAAGCTGGATGATTACGAGGGCCAGCGCGCGATGGGCTTTGTCTCGCGCGCGCCGCGCTGGGCCATCGCGCACAAGTTTCCGGCGCAGGAGCAGATGACCCGCGTCGAGGCGATCGAGATCCAGATTGGCCGCACCGGTGCCGCCACTCCGGTGGCGCGGCTGGCGCCGGTGCAGGTGGCTGGCGTCACGGTGACCAACGCCACGCTGCACAACGCCGACCAGGTCGCCCGGCTGGATGTGCGCGTGGGCGACACGGTCATCGTGCGCCGCGCCGGCGACGTGATCCCCGAGGTGGTGCGCGTGGTGGAAGACCAGCGCCCGGCACACACGCATCCCTGGCACATGCCGGTGCGCTGCCCGATCTGCGATTCGGCCCTGTTGCGCGAGGAAGGCGCGGCCGCCTTTCGCTGCTCCGGCGGCCTGTTCTGCCCCGCGCAGCGCAAGGAGGCGCTGATCCATTTCGCATCCCGCCGCGCCATGGACATCGACGGGCTGGGCGAGCGCTATGTCGACGCGCTGGTCGAGTTCGACATGGTCAAGACACCGGCCGATCTCTACGCGTTGACCGTGGACGACTTCGTCGAGATGAAACGCCGCGCCGACGAGCGCGACGGCACCGTTCCGGAAACCGTCAAGCAGGGCAAGATCGCCACCAAATGGGCCGAGAACCTGGTCGAGGCGATCGACGCCAGCCGCACCACCACGCTGGCGCGCTTCCTGTTCGCGCTGGGCATCATGCACATCGGCGAGAGCACGGCCAAGACGCTGGCCGCCTGGTTGGGACGGCTGGAATTCGTGCGCAGCATGCCCGCTCCGGTGCTGCGCGTGCTGCCGGATGTCGGCGCCGAGGTGGCCGGTTCCATCGCCGCGTTCTTTGCGCAGCAGGGCAACCAGCAGGTGGTTGATGCGCTGCTTGGGGCGGGCGTGCATTTCACCGACGAGGGCGCCCCTTCTCCGAAGCTGCGCGAAAAGCTCAATCTCGCTGTCCTGCTGGACATGGCCAACGTGTCCAAGCTCGGCCCCAAGAGCACGCAGCTGCTGGCCGGGCAATACGCCACGCTCGAGGTGCTGGCGAAGGCCGGCTCGGCGCACTGGATCGTCGCCGGCGTGCCGCAGGCCGCGGCAATCAACCTCGAGGCGCTGCTCGCCGACGATGCGCGTCGAACCGAACTGGAGCGCACCGAGCAGGCGATGGCCAAGCTGCTTGCCGCCTTGCCCGCCATGACCGCTGCAACGACGGCGCCGCTGGAGGGGCAAACCATCGTGCTCACCGGCACGCTGCAGTCGCTC
>DASUJJ010000022.1:0-14373 GCA_036279335.1 Dyella sp. | reverse complement strand
CCACGAGGCCGGCGCGTTCACCGGCGCCACCCGCCGCCACGCCGGCCGCTTCGAGCAGGCCGAGGGCGGCACGCTGTTCCTCGACGAGATCGGCGACATGCCGCTGGCGCTGCAGACGCGCCTGCTGCGCGTGCTGGCCGGTGGCGAGTTCTACCGCGTGGGCGGGCGCGAGCTGATGCGCGGCGACGTGCGCATCGTCGCCGCCACCCACCAGGATCTGGCCGCGCGCGTGGCCAGCGGCCAGTTCCGCGCCGACCTGCTGCATCGCCTCGACGTGGTGCGCATCGAGCTGCCGCCGCTGCGCCAGCGCCGCAGCGACATCCCGAAGCTGGCCGAGCATTTCCTCGCCGCCGCGGCGGTGGAGCTGAAGCTGCCGCCCAAGCGCTTCTCCAAGGCCGCATTGAAGGCGATCGCCCAGCGCGATTTCCCCGGCAACGTGCGCGAGCTGGAAAACCTGTGCCGACGCCTCGCGGTGATCGCGCCGGGCGCGGAGATCCTGCCCGGCGACCTCGGCACCGCCGCGCCCGGCGCCAGCGGCGACGACTGGACCCATGCCCTGCGCGACTGGGCCGAGCAGGCGCTCGCGCGCAGTGAGGCCGACATCCACGCCCGCGCCCGCGAAGCGCTGGACCACACCCTGATGCAGGCCGCGCTGCGCGCCCACGACAACCATCGCCAGCACGCCGCCGCGGCGCTCGGCGTCGGCCGCAACACGCTCACCCGCAAGCTCGGCGCCTCGCGCACGCGCCGGCCGAACAAGGGACGGTCCGATTAACCCCCGCGGAGGCGTCACCGGGCAGACTGCCCGGCCTCAATCGCATGGATTTCAATGATGAGGTGATGTCCAGAAGGCCCGCATAGTGCCGCGCGCGCCTTGCCCAGACGGCCAGTCTGGGCCGCACCGCGCACGACCCTCTGCGAACCTTCCGAACATCATGCCGCCCCCACTGGGGCCAATCGGACCATCCCAAGACCTGACCCGGAGAAACCCGCATGACCGTCACCGTCCGCGACGCCTGCCGCGAAGACCTGCCGAACCTGGTGCAGTGGAATGCCGCGATGGCCTGGGAAACCGAACACAAGCGACTCGATCCGGACGTGCTCACGCGCGGCATGGCCGCCGTGTTCGACGAGCCGCGCCGCGGTTTCTATCTTGTCGCCGAACTGGACGGCGCACCGGCCGGCTGCCTGATGGTGACCTACGAGTGGAGCGACTGGCGCTGCGGCGATTTCTGGTGGATCCAGAGCGTGTACGTGGCCGAGTCCGCGCGCCGCAGCGGCGTGTTCCGCGCGCTGTACGCGGACGTGGCGCGCCGCGCCCGCGCGGCCGGCGCGGTCGGCCTGCGCCTGTACGTGGAAACCGAGAACGAGCGCGCCCAAGCCACCTATGTCGGCCTCGGCATGGAGCGCTGCCACTACTTCATGTACGAGCAGGCGCTGGAGCCGGCCTGACGCCAACCGTCTGCGTTGCTGATGGATTCCCGCGCCGTCGTGGGAGCACTGGTCGGTATCCGTGACCGGCTGCGCGGTGGCCCGTGCGGGCAAGCTTGCCGAACCCAATGCCCCGCATATGCCCACTGCCCTTCGCCAACACGCGCTCGCAGCGGCACGCGAGGTACCCGCGCCATTGCTGCACTGTCTCTCAGTGCAGCGGTGTGTCCGGCGCGCCCAGCTGGCCGTTTGCATCGAGCTGGATCTGGCCGAGCGCGTGCAGGTCAGGCGCGATGCCGAACTGCTCGGCCAGCGCGCTGACCAGCGCGCCCAGCGCGCGCGGCTGCAGCGGATAGCCGTGCGCCAGCACCCGAGCGCGGCCGCCGTCGCCGCGCTGCGCGGCGGTGACCGCCACCACGCCCAGGCCGGGCGCTTCGTGGGCCACCAGCACCGGCGCTTCGTAGGCGGCATCGGCCTCGCCGAGCACTTCCAGCAGATAGCCGTCGCGCGCTTGGGCCGTCACGCCGTCGATAGGATCAAGGCGCAGCGGCAGCGCGTGGGCGTTGAGCAGGGCCGCGTACTGGCGCAGCTCGAACACGATGCCGGCGAAGGCGTGGGCGCGATCCGCGTCGTGGCTTTCGGCCAGCCACTGCGCGGGCGACTGCGCCAGCACCGCGCCGTCGAGGTAACGCAGCGGCAGGCCGCGCGCGCTCAGCGTGGCTTCCTGGCGATACGGCGTGAGCAGCGCGGTTTCCAGCAGGCTCCACAGCGGCGCGAGGTTCACGTGCTCGTACTGCACGCAGGTGAGCGCGAGCAGGTCGTTGCGGCTGAGGTAGCGCACGTGTTCCAGCGGCACGCCGAGCGTGCGGATCAGCCAGTCGGCGGTGCGCTGGCCCGCTTCGCCGCGGCCGACCAGGTCCAGCTCCAGCTGTTCGGCCAGCGTGCCGGCGAGCGGCTCGGGCGCGAGCAGGGTGATCGGCAGCAGGCGCATCGGGCCGTCGGCATACATCGCCTCCGGCTCCAGCGGCTGCGCGGGCATGCGGCCCTCGTGGCTGCCGAAGGCGACCACGTTCTCCAGGTGGCCGCGCGGCACGCGGCGCGCCAGCTCGTCCAGCGTGGCCCATACCGGAAAGCCGGGCCGCAGCAGCTCCACCGCATCGAACAGCGCGCCGGCCACGGCGAGCCGCGCCTCGGTGGCGGCGGGCACCAGCGCCTGCAGATCGGTGGCGATGTGGGCGGCCAGTTCGGCCGCTTCGTCACGGGTGAGCGTGGTGCGGCGCGATCCCTCGCCGGCGCCGCACTCGATCGCGAGCACCACGGGCAGGGCGAGCAGGGGCGAGCTGTCCAAGGGGATCGTCCGGGGAGGAAGGGCCGCCAAGTTTACCAGTGAGCAGTTCGCGGGCCGGCCGTGCGCCGCTGAACCGCACCGCACGAATGGCGGGCTGGCGGGGTTTCCCGGGGCGCCAGCGCGGGTTAGCCTTGCACGCTCGATACCCGCCCGGATGTTTTGAACCCATGGACAACTCGCAGCGTCGCGTCGGTGTGATTGGTGGCGTACGGATTCCGTTCTGCCGCAACAACACCGCCTACGCCGAGGTCGGCAATTTCGGCATGTCGGTCAAGGTGCTTGGCGCGCTGGTGGAGCGCTACGCGCTGCACGGCGTGGAGCTGGGCGAGGTGGCGCTGGGCGCGGTGATCCGGCACTCGTTCGAATGGAACCTGGCCCGCGAGGCGGTGCTGTCGTCCGGGCTGGCGCCGACCACGCCGGCGATCACCACCGCCCGCGCCTGCGGCACCTCGCTGGACAACGCGATCATCGTTGCCAACAAGATCGCCGCCGGGCAGATCGAGGCGGGCATCGCCGCCGGCTCGGACACCACCAGCGACGTGCCGATCGTCTACGGCGAGCGCCTGCGCAAGCGGCTGCTGGCGGTGAACCGCGCCAAGACGCCGATGGAGAAACTCAAGACCGCCTTCGCCGGGTTTTCGCTGGGCGAGCTCAAGCCGTCCTTCCCCGGCGTGGCCGAGCCGCGCACCGGCATGTCGATGGGCGATCACTGCGAAAAGATGGCCAGGGAATGGCACATCACGCGGCAGGCGCAGGACCAGCTCGCGCTGGACAGCCACCGCAAGCTCGCCGCTGCCTACGACGACGGCTTCTTCGACGATCTGGTCGTGCCGTTCCGCGGCATCAAGCGCGACGGCTTCCTGCGCCCGGATACCACGCTGGAAAAGCTCGCCACGCTGAAGCCGGCGTTCGACAAGAGCTCCGGCCAGGGCACGCTCACCGCGGGCAATTCCACCGGCCTGTCCGACGGCGCCGCCGCCGTGCTGCTGGCCAGCGGCGACTGGGCCGCGGCGCGCGGTCTCCCCGTGCAGGCCTGGCTGCGCGATGCCGAAGTGGCCGCGGTGGATTTCGTGCGCGGCGAGGGCCTGTTGATGGCGCCCACGGTGGCGGTGCCGCGCATGCTGGCGCGCCAGGGGCTGACCCTGCAGGACTTCGACTACTACGAGATCCACGAGGCCTTCGCCGCGCAGGTGCTGTGCACGCTGCGCGCGTGGGAAAGCGCCGACTACTGCAAGCAGCGGCTCGGCCTGGATGCGCCGCTGGGCAGCATCGATCCGGCCAGACTCAACGTGCACGGCTCCAGCCTCGCCACCGGGCATCCGTTCGCCGCCACCGGCGCGCGCCTGCTCGCCACGCTGGCGAAGATGCTGGAGCAGAAAGGCTCGGGCCGCGGCCTGATCTCCATCTGCACCGCCGGCGGCATGGGCGTCACCGCGATCCTGGAGCGCTGAGCCGTCTGGACGTCCAGACGGCCAAGCCCCGCACCATGCGCATGACTCCGCGCTTGCGCGTCACCACGCTGCTGAGCGTGCTGGCCTTGCTGATCGGCGTGCTCGGCACGCAGTGGCTGAGCGGTCGCACCAGCGATTGGACCGGGCCGAAACGCGCGGTGCATGCCGTGCACGTGGCGCCGCCACCGGTCTCTCACCATGCCAGCGCCCGCCGCGCCCTGCCGCCGCCGCGCGTGGTGGGAGCACAAACGCTGCGTGCGTCTTCCGAGGCGGTTGCGGCCACCCCGCCGGCGCCGCCCGAGCTGGTGCCGCTGAGCATGCCGGCCCTGTCCACGCGCTACGACCGCCTGCAGGGCCATCTCGATGGCACCGTGGTGCTTGAGGTGCGCGTGAACGGCGCCGGCCAGGTCATGCAGGCCAGCGTGGCGCAGTCCAGCGGCGATGCCGTGCTCGACGGCCATGCCCGCACGCTGGTGGCCGGCTGGCGCTTCGCGGTGCCGGCGGATTACCCGCAGGGCTTCAGCGGCCGGCTGCCGATGCGCTTTGGTACCGCCAATCGTTAAAGGATGCCGCTGCCGGCGGCGCCGAAGGCGGTGATCAGGCGCGTGTAGACCAGCTTGAACGACAGCGCCACGCCGGGGAAGTCGCCCACCGGCTCGTAGCAGCTGAAGAACGCCGGATCGCTCGGGGCCATCGGCGTGCAGCCGGGTTTGATCTCGTAGCTGGTGGCGTAGCGGTACGGCCAGAAATCGAACAGCGGCAGTTTCTCGGACAGGTCGCCGATGGCCTGGTTGACGCTGGTGAGCACCGGCACCACCGGCTTGCGCGGCGCGATCACCCACGCGTTCTCGGGCCCGCTGAGGCGCAGGATCGAGGTGCGTACGGCATTGGCGAAGTCGCGGTCGTGCACGATCACGCCGGCCTCGGTGTTGTAGTGGGTCGAGCGCGGGTCGAAGTTGTGCGAACCGACCATGGCGAAGCTGTCGTCGACCACGATGGACTTGGCGTGCAGGCCGAAACGCAGCCCGCGCTCGAGCAGCGGCGCGGGGCGGTTGCTGCTGCCGCGACTGCCGAACAGGCCGCGCGCCTCGGCGCCGGGATTGCGTCGGCGCGCGCGCGCCTTGGCGGCGACAGCAGACGGCAGGTTGTTGTTGGCCAGCGCGTAGTCTTCCTCGGCGCTGGCCGCATGCGGCTTCATCTCCTGGATCTCGAAGCCGTAGTCGCGCAGGTAGCGTTTGCGGTGCTTGTACGACAGCGCGTACACCGCGAACGCATCGGTGGAGGCCAGCGAGTTGGTCGACACGCGGATGCGCGGCGGGTCGGCGCGCTTGTGCATGGACTCGAAGATCTCCTGCGCGCGGTCGCTCATCACCAGGTACGGCGTCTGCAGCACCACTTCGCGTTTGGCACTGGCCACCAGCTGCATCACGTGATGGGTGAAGTCCAGCGCGTGCTTGCGGGTGGGCGCGTCGGTCTTGGCCGGCAGGTCGCTGAAGAACTCCACCTCGCCGCCGTGGAAGGCCGGATCGAGCAGGTGCTGCTCGATCCATGCCGGATCCTGCGCCTCGCGCTCCAGCTGCGCCACGCGCAGTGGCCGGCGGAATGTCGGCCTGGGCCAGCCCGGCGCGGCGGGGTGGGCCCGGATGTAGCGATTGACGTCGCGCAGCGCGGTCAGCGGCACCGAGCGCTTGTGGTTCCAGAACAGGGCGAAGCTGGCGGCCATGTCGCGCGCGGCCGGCCCGCCGACCAGTACGTCGCGGTCGACGTAGTCGAAATCGCTGTCCCAGTTGAAGTAGCGATCCTGGTAGTTGCGCCCGCCGGTGATGCCGACGGTGTCGTCCACCAGCAGCAGCTTGTTGTGCATGCGCTGGTTGAACTTGAAGAAGCAGCACACGATGCCGGCGGCGAACTCGGCCGGACCGGTGACGGCGTCGTGGAAGGTGGGGTTGTACAGCTTCACCGAGAGGTGGCGGTCGGCGCGGGCGAGGCGGTCGAGCAGCGCCAAGTCGCCGAAGGAAAACAGCTGGTCGGCCAGGATGCGCACGCGCACGCCGCGCCGCGCCGCCTGCACCAGCTGGTCGAGCATCAGCTGGCCCACGTCGTCCTGGTCCCAGATGTAGGTCTGCACGTCGATCGAGCGACGCGCGGCCTGGATCAGGTGGATGCGCGCGGCGAGTGCATCCTCGCTGTCGGCCAGCAACGTGACGACGTGCTGCGGCGGGCCGCCGGCCTCCGAGCTGGCCAGCGCCAGGTCAGCCACCTGCAGCACCGCCGATGGCGCCGCGCAGCGGTCGACGCGATCGCAGTCAAACGAGGGCAGGGTGGTGGCGGCGACGATGGCGTCGGCACGGCGCACGTTCTGGCGCGACACGGTGCAGCCCTGCAGCAGGGGCGCGAGCAGCAGGAACAACAGCAGGAAAGGAAGCGTGGAGCGCATCGACATGCGCGGATGATACGGGGTGACGCCTGCGTCCAGTGGATCAGGGCATCCCTACGGCGCGGTCGGATCCAGCGTGATCATCAGGCCGAGGTTGACCGTGTCGCTGACCGCCGTGTGGTGGCCCACCATGCCGTAGTCGCTGCGCTGGATGCTGCCGCGCACCTCGATCTGGCAGGTGGTGTCGCGCTCAAGCGTGCAGCTGGCCGGCTCCAGCCGGAACAGCACCGCCCGCGTCACGCCGCGCAGGGTGAGCCAGCCGGGCAGCTCGCCCCCGGCATCCAGCGAGCCCACCGCCAGCGGCGCGGAGACGAAACGGATGTCGGGAAAGCGACGCGCGTCGAAGAACTCCGGATCGAGCACCCAGCGCCGCAGCCGCGCCGAGGACATCGCCACGCTGTCGACGCTTACCGTGGCCTCCACCACGGCGGTGTCGCGCAGTGCGTTGAGGGTGACTTCGCCGTCGATGCGGGTGAAGCGGCCGCTGATCTGGCGCACCCACAGCAGGCGCACGCTGAACTCGGCGTACGAGTGCGCGGTGTCGATGCGGTAATCCGCTCCCCGTGCGGGGGCGATGGCCAGCAGGGCAACCAGCAGCGGCAGCCAGGCCGCCCGCATCACGGCGACCAGAAGGCGTCCAGTCGCGCGTTGCCCGGTTCCAGCGCCCCGCTGAGATGCAGCACCGCCAGCCCGCCCGGCGGCATGCCGCGGAAGTCGTCCGAGCGCCCCTCCACCAGCAGCGCCACCAGCCGCTCGATGCCCGGGTTGTGGCCGACCAGCATCACGGTGCCGACCTCGTCGTGCTGGTCGAGCAGGGCCAGCAGCTCGCCCGGCGTGGCGTCGTAGATTTCGTCGGCCATCTGCAGCCCGGGCGCACTGCCCAGCGCCTCCAGCGCCAGGCTGGCGGTGGCGCGGGCGCGCTCGGCCGGCGAGCACAGCACGCGATGCGGGCGGGCCCCGTGGCTGGCCAGCCATTTGCCTGCCGCACGCGCTTCCTGTTCGCCGTGGCCACTGAGCCGGCGTTGCCGGTCATCGTCACCCGCGCTGGCGGGCAGGGCCTCGGCGTGGCGCAAGAGGATCAGTTCGAGCATGCGGGACTCCTGGTGAAACGCGGCGCCCACGGCGCCGCGCGGGTGGGTTTCAGTGGGCGCGCTTGATCCAGCGCAGCAGGGCTTTCCAGTCGTCCTGGTGGCTGCGTACTTGTTCGGATTGGTAATCGAAGATGCCCTTGCCCAGCGCCGCCAGCAGCACATAGGCCTGGCTGTCGCGCAGTTGGCCGGCAATGGGGAAGGGCGACAGTTCGCCGAGCTGGGCGACGGCATCCTGGCTGGCGTGGGTCCACGGCTTGAGCCGGTTCGCGACCAGCGCCACCGGCAGCTTGCCGCGCTTGATGCGGGGAATGCGGCCCAGTTCGTCGATGAAGTCCAGCGTGGCGTCCATGTCGAAGCTCGACGGCAGCACCGGTACCAGCAGCGCATGGGCCGATTCGAGGTAGGGCTCGAGGTCGCGTTCGGTGACGCCGGCCGGGGTGTCGATAAGGGTGCGCTCGGTGTCCGTGGGCAGTTTCTGCAGCGCCTTGCGCCCGCCCGGCACGGCGAGCACGCCGGGCACGTTGTCCGGGCGGCGCGCGGCCCAGCGGAAGCTGGACTGCTGGCGATCGGCATCGACAATCGCCGTGCGCTTGCCCGCCTGGGCCCAGTGCGACGCCAGCTGGGTCACCAGCGTGCTCTTGCCGCAGCCACCCTTGCTGCTTGCCACCAGCACCGTAAGCATCGGCTGACTCCCCTGCGGGTACGTAAGCCACAGCCTACTGTGAGAACCGGGCCCCGGGGAACCACACGCAGGCCCTTTTGCAGGCAGCTGCGACGATGGTCGCAGTTGCCCCGACGGCTACTGCGCTGGCGCGGCGTCGTCACCCGCGTCGTGCGGGGCGTCGGTGGGGATCCCGGCATCGCGCAGCGCGGCCAGCATCAGGCTCATTTCGGTGCCGCCGCTGCGCGCCAGTGCCAGCAGGTGCCGGGCCAGCGCCTTGTCCTGCGTGGCGCGGTCGGACAGCCGGGCGAAGCTCTTTACCTGCCAGGTCAGATTGGCCCGCTCGGCGGTGGCGCTGGCCCGCTCGGCCGGATCATCCGCCAGGGTTTCGCGCAGGTGCAGGCCCAGCGAGCGCGCCAGCGGACTGGAGCCCCACTCGAGCACCTTGGCCAGCTGCAGGCACTCGGCTTTCAGCGCGGCGTCCTCCTTGCCCTCGGCACACATCCGCGCCGCCGCCTGCATGCCCGGCTGCGGCTGCGGCAGCAGGGCCGCCACGCCGAAGACCAGCACCACCTGCACGGCGTACTGGCCGGCCGCAGCGGCCGGATCGAGCGCCTCGGCCGGTGCCGGCAAGGTCCCGGTATGGCTGGCCAGGGCCTTCAGCGCGGTGCCGGTGTAGTCGTCATAGAGCTTGGCGCTGGCGGCGCGATGCAGATCCTCGCGCGCGGCGTCGCTCCTGCCATTGGCCGTGTCGGCGCCCAGCTTGATCAGCCACACCGCGGCGTTGTCCGCGGCCGTCTCGGTGAGCGCCTGCAGCGCGTCGGCGTTGGGGCAGGTGCCGGCCTTGGCATCGCAATCGGTGAGGCGCGCCCATTGCACCGCCGGCGTGCTGTCGTCGGCATGCGCGGCGCGCTCGATGAGCGTGTGGAAATCGTTGTACTTGGGCTGCCTGGCCAGCGGGCGCGCCAGCAGGGCGGCGCCGAGCAGCGGCATCGCATCGGCGCGCGGTGCCAGCACACTCACCAGATCGTGCTGGTAGGCCAGCAGCGCCTCGGTGCGCGCGGCGTCGGCGCTGTCGCGTTCGGTCGCCGCGGCCGGCAGGCTCATCGCCAAGGCCAGACCCAGTGCAGACCATCGAAGTGCTCGCATCGCGTGATTCCCTGTGGCAAGCAAAGAGGGAAGCGTAGCGCGCGCGCATTAAGCCCGGCTGATCAGGCGGTTTGCGGCGGCGGGATGGGCGGCGGATGCTTGTTACCATCCAAGGCCTTTGACCGCGTGCGCGCGGGCTGCCCAACACGGGAGACGCATGTGGACATGTTCAACCACCTCGACGGGGCCGGGCCCTGGTTCGCCGGCTGGGGCACGCTGGCGCTGATCAACGCCGGGCTGGCGCAGGGCAAGAATCGCAGCGGCCTGCTCTGGTTTGCGCTGTCGCTGCTGATCGGGCCAATCGGCACGCTGATCATCGTGCTGCTGCCCAAGGTGCGTCAGAAAATGTTCTGAGCGCTGGACCCAACGAAAAACCCGCGACGCGAACGCCGCGGGTTTTCTGATGGTGCAGACGTCGCCGAGGGCGCCGCGGCTTACTCGCCCAGCGCTTCGCGCATGAACTCCGGCTGCGCCAGCGCGGCCTTGTGCATGTCGGCGTTGTAGTAGCGGGTGGCGAAACCCTTGCTGATGGCGCCGCGCTCGCGGAAGCCGGCCAGGTCGCCGCCCTTGCGCGCCATCGTGCAGCTCCACCAGCCGGTCGGATAGCACGGCTGCGGGAACGGCAGCGTCTTCACCGCGGCGAAGCCGGCCGTGCGCATCGCCGAACGCATCGACTTGATCAGTTCCAGATGGGCGATTGGCGACTCCGACTGCTGCACCAGGATGCCGCCGTGGCGCAGCGCCTTGTGGCAGCTGGCGTAGAAGGCGGCATTGAACAGGCCCTCGGCGGGGCCGACCGGGTCGGTCGAGTCGACGATGATCAGGTCCAGCGACTCCGGCTCGGCCTCGGCCATGTACTTGATGCCGTCGATGAACAAGAGCTCGGCGCGCGGATCGCCGTTGGACTCGCACAGCTCGGGGAAATATTCCTCGGCCAGGCGGGTGACGCGCTCGTCGATCTCCACCTGTACCGCCGACTCCACTTCCTCGTGCTTGAGCACTTCGCGCAGCGTGCCGCAGTCGCCGCCGCCGATGATCACCACGCGCTTGGCGCGCGCATGGGTGAACAGCGCCGGGTGGGTCATCATCTCGTGGTAGAGGAAGTTGTCGCGGCTGGTGAGCATCACGCAGCCGTCGATCACCATCAGCTTGCCCCAGTCGGTGGTCTGGTAGATCTCGATGGTCTGGAACGGGGTCTTCTCCGCGTGCAGCAGCTTCTCCACGCGATAACCGATGGAGGAGCCGGACGCCTGGTGGGCTTCGGTGAACCAGCTGGGCTGCTGCGACATGACGGTGTTCCTGAGGACGCGTGAAGGGGTGGAGATGACAAATGACCGGTGATTGTACCGAGTTCGTCGGTGAACGTGCCGCCGCGGCTTGCGTACTTTGGTCACACGCGGCCGTTACAATGGGCGTTCGGTTCCCCCGGCTCAGGCCGGCGGCGCACCGACAAGTCTTTCCGGCCCCGCGGCGTGCGAGGCTTCCGGCCGGTCAGGCTTCGCGCTCTCGTCGAGCATCTCGTCAAGGCTCGCCGCTGCGACGTCAAGGATGCTCTGATCAACCAGGCGTAGGCGGCATGATGTTCCAAAGGCTGGCAGGGTGTGGCGCGCGGCGCCGGGCAGACTGGCCGTCTGTCCAAGCCGCGCGGCGCGGCCTGACAGCCTTTGGGACATCACCCCTTCTCTACAATTTCAACTTGTTGGGCCGGTTCTGTTTGTCCACAGGCCTTCGGTGTGCCGACTCGACAGACGTCCAGTCTGCCTTCGCCGTCACCCCTGTGGCCTGCGAACAAACAGAGCCGGTGACGCCTGCGCCTGGTTGATCAGAGCATCCTCAGATTCCGTTTGCACAAGGAGATACCGTCCATGGCGAGTTCCTGGAACAGCGCCGCTGCCCGCCACACCTACGCCGTGCCGCACTGGAGCGACGGCTACGTCGACGTCAGCGACGCCGGCGAGATCGTGATGCGTCCGCGCGGCGCGGCCGGCCCCACGCTGTCGCTGCCGCAGATCGTCACGCAGGCCCGCGCCGAAGGGCTGCGGCTGCCACTGCTGGTGCGCTTTCCCGACATCCTGGCCGATCGTCTGGCCAAGCTGCAGGGCGCGTTCGCCAAAGCCATCGGCGAGTGGCAGTACGCGGGCGGCTATACGGCCATCTACCCGATCAAGGTGAACCAGCAGCACAGCGTGGTCAGCGAGCTGGTGCATGCCGGCACCACGGGGTTTGGCCTGGAGGCCGGTTCCAAGCCCGAGCTGATGGCCGTGCTGGCGATGGCCCGGCCCGGCTCCATCGTGATCTGCAACGGCTACAAGGACCGCGAGTACATCCGCCTGGCGCTGATCGGCAAGAAGCTCGGCCTGCGCGTGCACATCGTGATCGAGAAGCTCTCCGAGCTCGACCACGTGTTCGCCGAGGCCAAGGCGCTCGAGGTGGAGCCGCTGCTCGGCGTGCGCGTGCGGCTGGCCTCGATCGGCGCCGGCAAGTGGCAGAACACCGGCGGCGACAAGGGCAAGTTCGGCCTCTCGCCGAGCCAGGTGCTCACGCTGATCGAGCGGCTGGACGCGGCCGGGCTCAAGCACACGCTGAAGCTGCAGCACTTCCACATGGGCTCGCAGATCTCCAACGTGCGCGACATCGCCAACGGCATGCGCGAGGCCACGCGCTATTTCGTCGAGCTGAGCCGGATGGGCGTGCCGCTGGAGATCGTCGACGTCGGCGGCGGCCTGGGCGTGGACTACGAGGGCTCGCGCTCGCGCAGCCACAACTCGATCAATTACTCGATCGAGCAGTACGCGGCCACCATCGTGCAGTCACTGGGCGAAGCGGTGGCCGCCGAAGGCTTGCCGGCGCCGCATATTCTCACCGAGGCCGGCCGCGCGATGACCGCACACCACGCCGTGCTGGTGGTCGACGTAAGCGAGGTCGAAGCCGTATCGACCGGCGTGATAGAGCCCGCGCACGCGGACGAGCCCGCCGTGCTTCGCCACCTGCGCGAAGTGCACGCCGAACTCGACGCGCGCCCGCCGCTGGAGCTCTACCACGAGGCGCAGCACCATCTCGCCGAGGGCCAGTCGCTGTATGCGCTGGGCCAGCTGGCGCTGGCCGATCGCGCGCGGCTGGACGAGCTCTACTACGCCATCGCCAACGCCGTGCGCGCCCGGCTGCTGCCGGCCGAGCGCGCGCACCGGCAGGCGCTGGACGAGCTGGACGAGAAGCTGGTCGACAAGTACTTCGTCAACTTCTCGGTGTTCGAGTCGGTGCCGGACATCTGGGCGATCGAGCAGATCTTTCCGATCACGCCAATCGCGCGCTTGAACGAAGAACCCACGCGGCGCGGCGTGATCGTCGACCTCACCTGCGATTCGGACGGTCGCATCGACCACTACGTCGACGCCGAGGGCGTCGACGTGAGCCTGCCGCTGCATGCGCTCAAGCCCGGCGAAACCTATTGCCTGGGCCTGTTCATGGTGGGCGCGTACCAGGAGACGCTGGGCGACATCCACAACCTGTTCGGCGACACCGACGCGGTGAACGTGCGTGCGGCGGTCGACGGCGAGGGCTTCGTGTTCGCACACAAGCGCCGCGGCGACACCACCGACCTGATGCTCGACTACGTCGGCTACGACCTGGCCGCACTGCGCGCGCGCTACCGCGAGCGCATCGCCGCGGCGGGCATCGAGGGCGCGCAGGCGGACGGCTTGTACGACGCGCTCGACAGCGGCCTCACCGCCTATACCTACCTCGCACCCGAGGCGGGCTGACGAGACACGGCAGGAGCCCGCTTGCGGGCGGTGCTGCTCGCTCTGAATCCGCACTCGCACCGAGTCGGCATTCAAAGCCAACAGCGATCGCCCGACAGCGGGCTTCTGCCCGCGACGCCCATCCCCACGCAAAAGGAGCAGTCATGACGAATCTCGAGGGCAAGGTTGCGCTGATCACCGGCGCCGCCAGCGGCATCGGCAAGGCCATCGCCGAGCTGTATGCCAAGCAGGGCGCAGCGGTCGCCATCGCCGACATCAACCAGCAGGCCGCCGATGCGACCGCGGCGGAGATCAACGCCGCGGGCGGAAAGGCGATCGGCATCGCCATGGACGTCACCGACGAGGCCGCGGTGAATGCCGGCACCGACAAGGTGGTGGCCACGTTCGGCGCGCTGGATATCCTCATTTCCAACGCCGGCGTGCAGATCATCAACCCGATCGACCAGTTCGCCTTCGCCGACTGGAAGAAGATGCTGGCGATCCACCTCGACGGCGGTTTCCTCACCACCAAGGCCGCCTTGCAGCACATGTACCAGGGCGACCGGGGCGGCATCGTGATCTACATGGGCTCGGTGCACTCGCACGAGGCGTCCAAGCTGAAGTCCGCCTACGTCACCGCCAAGCACGGCCTGCTGGGCCTGGCGCGCACGCTGGCGAAGGAAGGCGCGGCCCACAACGTGCGCTCGCACGTGATCTGCCCGGGCTTCGTGCGCACGCCGCTGGTCGAGCGGCAGATCCCCGAACAGGCGAAGGAGCTGGGCATCAGCGAGGCGGACGTGATCAGGAACGTGATGCTGAAGGACACCGTCGACGCCACCTTCACCACCGTCGAGGACATCGCGCAGACCGCGCTGTACCTGGCCACCTTCCCGTCCGCGGCGCTGACCGGTCAGTCGATCGTGGTCAGCCACGGCTGGTTCATGCAGTAGAGGGCGGGATTCGCAGGAGCGGGCGGGCATTGCCCGCCGGCTTTTGGCTCGACGTGGGGGAATGGCGCGAAGCATGGCGGGCAGTGCCCGCCATACGCGCTCGGGGCGTCTTACG
>DASUJJ010000021.1:0-2907 GCA_036279335.1 Dyella sp. | reverse complement strand
TCTGCTGGCCTACGCTCAAGGCGTAAGACCATTCGCTTTGTCCACACCTGCGCTTGGGTCGACTTGCCAACGATATTTCTGACTATAGGAAGGGGTCGAGACGCGGTGGCGGATGATCCGATGAGCGGCCACTTTTCGCCGACGGGCGGCAAGACACGTGAGCCATAGAGCGACGCGGTGCACGTTTCGTGCGGCCGGCCGGCATGGCTTAGCTCGGGCAGATTTCCACCCGATTGCGGCCGTCCTCTTTGGCTCGGTAGAGCGCCCGATCCGCGCGCTTGAGAAGTCGATCGAGCGTGTCCCCATTCGGTTGCGCAGAACTCACGCCCAGGCTAATTGAGACACACAGCCCGGGAGCGAGGTCATCCCACCGCATGTTGCCAACGTCGCTTCGCAAACGCTCGGCGACGAACGCTGCTGCATCCGCATCCGACCCAGGCAGGACAACCACAAACTCCTCACCACCCGATCGTCCGAATATATCCACCTTCCGAAGCGCCCCAAGGCAGGCGGTGGCAAGCCTGACAAGAACCTCGTCGCCCACCGCGTGGCCGTACGTATCGTTGACTGCCTTGAAATGATCAACATCCAAAGCGACCACTGACAGAGGCTCCTGCTTCTCGCACGCATGTTGCAGCGCCAATCGTCCGATGTGCTCCATGCGCCGCCGATTCGCCACCCCGGTCAACGGGTCGGTCATGGCCATGCGGTGCAGGCGGCGGGATCGGCGCAGCTGGCGTTGTGCCTGCCACAGCAGAAGGACGATCAGCATGCTGCCGAGCGTGAGCGCCACGCGCTGCCAACGTCGCACGCGTTGCAATGCGGCCAGCTGTTCGTCGCGCAGCGCGCGGTCGGCGGCGAGCTTGCGGTTTTCCTGATCCCTACGCGCGGTGTCGAACTGGTAGCTCATCAGGGTGGTGGTGTACGACCGCGCCTTGCGATCCAGCAATTCCCGTACTTTCACCATGCGATGAAGATCCGCCAGTGCCAGGGTGTTCTTCCCCAACGCCTCATAGCTGCGCGAGCGATGGTCGAGCAGGTCGGCGAGATAGCGCAGGTTGCCGCTCTTTTGCAGGTACGCCTCGGAGCGGTTGAAGTCGCTGATCGCCAGGGCGTGATTGCCCAAGCCGGCATGCGCCACGCCTTCCTGCAGGGCAAGCATGTCGCCATCGGAGTGATCATGGGTGTTCACGTACTCGGCGCGAGCGGCGCCCAGCTCGGCCAGCGCCCCGTGAAAATCTCCCAGCTGGTTGCGCACCTGGGCCAGGCCCATGTGGGCCGAGCCTTGCGCCACATGGCTGTCGATCGATCGGGCGATCTGCAGCGCGGCTCGGAAGTGCGCAAACGCATCCTCCAGATGGTCCGGCCCGGTCTCCGAGTCGAGAAAACCCAGCTGCATGTGCGCCGCCATCTGCTGGGGGAGGTCCTTGCGCTCGGCGCCCAGCGTCATCAGTCGATCGAGATAGTCGCGCGCCTCCTTGCGCTCGCCCAGGCGCCGGTAGGCCACCGCGATATTGAACAGGTTCTGCTCGCTTTCGATCGGCTCACCCGCGCTGTCATAGAACTTCTGCGCCTGCAGGAAATCGACGAGGGCAAGCGCGTGCTCGCCCAGCAGCGACTGCACGGAGCCACGCCAGGTGAGGCCATCGGCCACCAGACGGGTGTTTTCGGCATGGCGAGCCAGCTCGATGCCGGCGTTGTAATCGGGCAGCGCGTCGCGGGCCGTGGTCAGGAACTCCTGATTGGCGCCGCGGCAAAAATGGAAGTTGATCTCCGCATCCGCGTATCCGATGCGGCGCGCATCGTCCATGCCTCGCTCGGCATAGGCGATGCCCTTGGCCGGATCATTGTCCATGCCCAGGATGCAGAACAGGTAGCGGTAACGCAGTTCGCGGCGCTTGTCGCCGGAAGGCACCTGCTGCTTCAGTTGGTCGAGCAGCCGGAGCGCGTCGGCATGCCTGGTGATGACCAGCTCCCCACGCTCCAGCTGATCGGCCAGGCGATCGAATCCGGCTCCCGCAGGCGCGCCGGACTCGCCCGCCATGGCCGCCACGGAGAGCGCGAGCAGCGCCGCCAGACAACCGGCACGCATTTGCGGTAATGACAGGAATCGCGGCAAGGAGGAGGCTCGTCGAACGCCACTCCTTGGCGATGGGGCACCGGGCGGTGCTTGGTTTGTAACGGCCCGGCCGGCGGCAACTTGAGCAAGCCCCATGGACGGAGCTCGGGCGCTTGCACAAGATCGCGCCGCTACGTAGACTTTGCGGCTCTTCGCCGGAATAGCTCAGTTGGTAGAGCGGCGCATTCGTAATGCGTAGGTCGTAGGTTCGATTCCTATTTCCGGCACCAGATTCGCAAAAAGGCCCGCATTGCTGCGGGCCTTTCTGTTTATGTGGCGAGGGGTTGTCGTTCAGTCGCTGCCGATGTGGCCTTCGACCACCCGCAGCTCCTTGGGCAGCGCGAACGTGATGTTTTCCGGCTCACCGTCGAGCTCACGCACCGCGCCGGCGCCCCACGATTGCAGGCGGCTGATCACGTCGCGCACGAGCTTGTCCGGTGCAGACGCGCCTGCGGTGACGCCGATGCGCTGCACGCCGGCGAGCCAGCTGCGGTCGATGTGCTCCGCGTCGTCGATCAGGAACGAGCGCACGCCCTGCTTCTCGGCCAGCTCACGCAGCCGGTTGGAGTTGGAGCTGTTCACCGAGCCGACCACCAGCACCAGGTCCACCGCCTCGGCCAGCCGCCGAACGGCATCCTGGCGGTTCTGGGTGGCGTAGCAGATATCGTCCTTGCGCGGCCCCTCGATATCCGGGAACCGCTCGCGCAGGGCGCCAATGATGGCCTTGGTGTCGTCCACCGACAGCGTGGTCTGGGTGACGTAGGAAAGCTGATCGGGAAACCGCGGGC
>DASUJJ010000020.1:0-5593 GCA_036279335.1 Dyella sp. | reverse complement strand
TACTACACCACCAACCTGCGCTACGACCAGGACACCAATGACACTGCAGTAGCATTGCCCGACCTGGAGTGTCGTAGTGCCGCTCAGACGGGTCCTTTCTATACCTACCAGTTCGCGCCCAACCAACCGGCTCAAGCGACTTTCATTCTCCAGGCGGTTCCGCAGGGTTCGCAGGCAACCGGTGACGCCCAGTGCGGAACGCTTACGCTGGATCAGACTGGAAAGCGCGATATCACGGGGGATGGCCCAGTGAGCGATTGCTGGCGTTGAGCGATCGGGCCGAATAGGGATGGGCGCGAATCATTTGAGCGCAATGGTTCCTGCGGCTGGCAGCGAGAACCGAGAGTGAATGACTCCGGGATGCTGCGCCTCCGGGAAGCATTCGCGCAGTAACTCTAGGCGGCTTCGTAAAAGGGACAGCCCGGTTTTCGATCCTTGCGCTCGGCGAGTTCAAGGCTGTGGGATTTTGCCTCTTTCGCTCTGCGGCCTGCCGGGCGAAATCGACAAGCGAGTCACCGCCGCCGTTCCGTGCGCGCGCAGTCGCCGTGCCGGAGATTGATCGATGAGCCCGGCACTCGCGGCTCTTGGGGAACTACATGGTGGGCCAAGCCGTATGGCAACGATTCCGGGAGCTTCATGGCCCCGCGCGCGCTTTGGCGCTCGTGGCCCTGCTGGCCGGGCTTCTCGATGCCGGCAGGGTAGCGATTGAAGCCCCATCGGCGATGTCGTTTGCTTCGGGTCTGCTGCTGGCCGGCGTAGCGTTGCTGGGCCTGTGGTCGCCGGCGGCGGTCAGCCCGCGTAGCCGCGTGCTGTGGATTGCATTGGCTGTGGCTACGGCGGCTGCAACAGGTTTGGTGGGCGGGGTTGCCGGCGAGCACGTTGCGCCCTCGCTGCTGTTGTTCGCCATGCTGTGGATCGCGACGCTCGGCACCGCGCTGTCACCGTGGCCGGCGCTGGCCGTTGCGTGGCGCGGACTGGGGGTGGGCGCCGGGATGTCGGCCGCCGTCTGGCTCGTGTCGCGCGGTGGTGTCGGGGCTCAGTCGCTGCTGATCGACGCGGGGATGGTTGCGCTCGGCGCGCGGTTCGCGCTGTTGCCCGGAGCGGAGCGGCGGCGGGTTTTTTCCGCCCTGCTGGCCGGGCTTGGCTGGATGGGGCTGGTTGGCCTGGCGCTTCGATTGCCCTTGCTCGCGCGGGGCGGCGTAGGCACCGTCCCGATGGCGTTGAGCGTGGCCATCACTTTCGTGCTGCTGGCGCAGGCACTGTGGCTGTTCGAAAGGAGGCGTTTCGGCGTCGCGCTGGCAGCGGCCATGCCGTGCCTTGCGCTGGGTTTGGCGCCACTGCTGACCGAATACGCCGGTGCGCCGGATCTGACCGGACTGGCCCTGGGTGCCTTGCACGGATCGCCGTTGCCGGTTTCTTTGAGCGGCATGTCGCACAACGCTTCGGTAGCCATCGTCTTGACGGTACTGGCACTGGCCGCCGCGACCTTCGTGGCGCGGCGGACGGGCACGTGGACGCTGGTCTGGGCGCTGGGACTGCTGGTGGCGATGCTGGGGCTGTTGTCGCTGGCCGGGCTCATGCTCGGCGCACCGACGAGCGACGCGCTGGGTGGCCATGACCAGGTCTCCTGGCCGACCGCGCTGGGGCTGATCGTGCTTGGTCTCGGTCTGGTGGCCGCGCCCCCTCGCTCACCGTGGGAGCGCACATACCGCACCTATTTCCTGCCGGCGGGCGTTGGCCTTGGGGTCGTGCTGTTGGCGGTGATGTTGTGGGTGGCACTGCTGCGACAGCAGGGTGCCGTCGCCCGGGAGGTGCAGGCCAGCCGCCAGGCCAGCGTGCTCACGGCGCTGCGCGGCGGCATGGATACCCAGGTGCTGGGGATTCGACGCATGGCACGCCGTCTCGCCAGCGTGGACGAAGCGACGCGCAAGCGCCTGTTCGCCACGGACGCCAGCCAGTACCTGGCTGACCTGCCGGGTCTGCGTGCGCTGGGCTATGTCGACTCCGATCGCGTGCTGCAGATGATCGAGCTGCAGGCGGGCGTGCCTTTGCAGCCGGGCACGCGGGTGGACGATGTGCCCGCGCGCCGCCGCGCCTTCGACTTGGTGGATGCCACCCACGAGACGCGGTTGAGCGGGCCGATGCAGCTGCTGCTGGGTGGCCACGGTGCGTTGATCGTGTCGCCGGTGGACACGGGCAGCGGGGCGAGCGGTTACGTGGTAGGCGTCGTCGTCTATGACCGGCTCTTTGCGACCATGCTCGCGGCACAGCATGACGTCGGCCCGGTGCGGGTGATGGAGGACGGCAAGCTGCTTTATGCAGCGGACGCCGCGGGTTCCTCCGCGCCGGTCCTGACGCAGTCATTGCCGATGTACGGCAGGGTCTGGCAAGTGGAGTTGGCCCGGGCAGGCCGATCGGTGCCGGCGTATCCCTCACTCGTCCTTTTGCTCGGTTTTGCCCTGGGCGGGCTGCTGGCTGTGGCGCTGCGCCTGTCGGCGCTGGCGCGCGAGCGGGCGCGGCTGGCCGAGTCGGTCAGTGCCGAGCTGCGCCAGCAAAGTGCGGCGCGCGAGGTCGCGCAGGCTGCGCTGGCGGATGCGGAACGGGACATGGTGGCCGTGCTGGAGAGCATCAGCGACGGCGTATTCAGGGTCGACCGCGGCTGGCGCTTCACCTACGTCAATCCGCAGGCCGCACGCATGCTCGGTGTCCGGGCGGCCTCGCTGATCAACGCACCGTGCTGGAACGTTCTCGCCGAGGCCTTGGACGAGGTCGGCCCGGACGGCCAACTGCGGCAGTCATGGGAGCAAGCGCTGCGCGACGGCACGCCGATCAACATCGAGGCCGCGCACCATGCCAGCCAGCGCTGGTACGAACTTCGCGCCTATCCGCACAGCGACGGCTTGACGGTGTACCTGCACGATGTATCCACGCGCAAACTGCAGGAGCGCGAGCTGCTCAAGCGCGACGCGGCATCGCGGCACGCGCTGCAGCTCGGTCGCATGGGCAGCTGGGAGCTGCACCTGGGCAGCGGCCGCCTGCACTGGTCGGCGGAAACCTGCGCGATCTACGGCGTTGAGCACAGCCCGGAGGACGAGGGCATGGAGGCGCTGCGCCAGCGGGTACACCCCGATGACTGGCCCGCCCTGGTCGATGACCAGGAACGCCTCAGTCGCGGCGAAGGGATGGTCGACCGCCAGTACCGGATGATCCGGCCCGATGGCGAAATGCGGGTGATCCGAGCGCTGGCCGAACGGGTCGCCAAGGATGGTGATTCGATCGTGGCCGGGGCAGTGCAGGACATCACCGAGCAGCAGCGCGCCAACGAGGCGCTGGCGCAGGCGCTCGAGGCCACCCAGCTGGTGATGGACAGCGCGCCGGACGTGATCATCGTGCTCGATCGCGACGGCCGCTTCCTGCGCGTGAGCGCGGCCGCCAAGCGCCTGTGGGGCTACGCGCCGGAGAGCCTGCTCGGCAACTCCATGAACGATCTGATCCATCCCGACGATCGCGCATCGAGCTTCGCCGAGGTGGGGCGCATCGCCAGCGGGCATCCCAACCCCAATTTCCGCAACCGCAATATCACCCGCGACGGTCGCGTGCTGTATATGCAGTGGTCGGGGGCGTGGTCGGAACAGGCGCAGTGTCTGTACGTGGTGGGGCGCGACCACACCGAGATGCACCGCGCCGAGCAGATGGATGCCGCGCAGCGGCACATCCTCACCGCGATCGCCAGCGGTCAGCCGCTGCAAGACGTGCTCGAAGCGATCGTGCGGGCCCACGAGCAGCAGCACCCCGATGCGCTGTGTTCGGTGATGCTGCTGCGCGACGGAGGCCTGCATCATGCCGCGGCACCGCATCTGCCACGGCAGTATGTCAAGGCCATCGACGGCATGCGCATCGGGCCGGAAGCGGGCTGCTGCGGTACCGCCGCGTGGCGCCGCGAGCGGGTGGTGGTGACCGATATCGCCACCGACCCGCTGTGGCAGGACTATGCCGCGCTGGCCCTGCCGCACGGGCTGCTGGCGTGCTGGTCCACTCCGATCATGGCGCGCGACGGCGTAGTGCTTGGCACCTTTGCGGTCTACCACGGGGAATCGCATGAGCCGTCCGAAGCCGAGCTGGCGAGCATGGACAGCCTCACCGCACTGGCCGCCATCGCCATCGAGCACGACCAGGCCTTCCAGCGGCTGAGCGCAAGCGAGCAGCGCTTCCGCTCGCTGTTCGATCACCATCCGGATGCGGTGTTCGCGCTCGACGGCGAGGGGCGCGTACTGCAGGCCAACCCCGCGGCCGAGGCCTTGCTGGGCGAAACGGCGGGCGAGCTGCAGCAGCGCCCGCTGCTGCGCTTCTTCGACGGCGATCGCGAGCGCGTCGACGCCGCCCTCGGTGGGGCTGTCGGCGGCGATGCGGAGCGGCTGGACGTATCGGTACGCGACGGCAGGGGCGGGAACTTCCCGGGTGCCTTGATCACGCTGCCGATCATGGTGGACGGGCGCGCCCGGGGCATGTTCGCGGTGCTGCAGGATCATCGTGAGCTGCGTCGCGCCCAGCAGGCCATGGCCAGCCAGCTCGCGCTGCTCTCGGCGGTGGCCGACAGCGTGGGCGAAGGCCTGCTGGCGGTGGATGCCGCCGGTGCGCCCACCTTTGTCAATCGCAACGCCGCGCGGCTGCTTGAACTGCCCGCCTACGGCTTGCCGCAGGCCGAGGCGCTGCCGAGGGCCTGTCGCGAGGTGCTGCGCAGCATCCTCGCTGGCACGGGTTACGCCAGCAGCGACGATGCGCGTTTTGCGCTCGGCGAGGAGCATGCGATCGACGTCGCCTACGTCGCCACGCCGCTGCGCATCGACGGCAAGGTGGCCGGTGCGGTGCTGGCATTCCGCGACATCGGCGACATCAAGGAGACCCGCCGCACCCTGCACGAGCGCCAGCGCTTCTTCGAGCTTTCGCTGGAGGTGTTCTGCATCTTCGACGCCGACAGCGGCCACTTCTTGCAGGTCAACCAGGCCTTCTGCCGCCTGCTCGGGTACGACGAGGAGACGCTCCGCACGATGCCGCTGGCCGAGCTGGTCCATCCGCAGGACCGCCTGGCGACGGAAGATGCGGCCCGTTGGCAGCGCGACAGCGGCGAACTGCTCACCGGCTTCGTCAACCGGCTGCGCCGGGCCGATGGCACCGACGTGTGGCTGGACTGGACGTCGCGGCTGTCGCCGGAAGGGCTGGTCTTTGCGGTGGCCCGCGACGTCACTGCCAAGCGCCAGGCCCTTGCGGCGCTGACCAAGGCGATGGACGACCTGCGCATCCGCAACCGCGAGCTGCAGGACTTTGCCTATGTCGCCTCGCACGACCTGCAGGAGCCGCTGCGCAAGATCCAGACCTTCTCCGACCGCCTGCAGTCCCGCCTCGCCGACAAGCTGGACGAATCGGCGCGCGACTACCTGCAGCGCATGGGCGACGCCGCCTCGCGCATGCAGACGCTGATCGATGACCTGCTGGCCTATTCGCGCGTGGGCACGCGCACCAGCATGCCGGTGGCGGTGGATCTTTCCGCCGAGCTGGCTACGGTGCTTGATGACCTGGACGCACGCGTGCAGGA